>RFHM01000215.1 GCA_003696865.1 Acidobacteriota bacterium
CATCTCCACTAATCGACGCACGTGCTCGAATGCTCGCCGCCCATCGAACGCCGTCGTTGTCACGGCCGAGGGCGCCTCCGCCGCCGCGGGAGCAACGGATGTCGGTCCTCTCGAACAACCGCTCCCCAGGAGGGAGAACACGAGGATGCCCATCATCCAGCGCGTTCGCCTCTGCCTCCCCTCGTATGGCTCATCATGCCCTCGTCCCCAGTGGGTCATCTTCGTCATTCTCCATCCCTCCATGAGCGCTCTCAATCTTCGATCACTTTCCCACCGCCAACGGTCCCCCGCTCGCACCCCGCCGGTTCAAAGCGATGCCAATGCCTGGAGCACGACATCACCGACTGCCTTGAGGCTTCTCGGACTCAGTTTATCGAGCGTATCTTCTGCCGTGTGCCAATAGGGGGCAAAGGGCCCCGTGGCGAAGTCGGTGATGAGATCAATGGATGGTACCCCTTTCCGGGCGAACGGGAGGTGATCGTCCTGAACGGCCAACGTTCCTTCAGTGAAATATTCGCTGTAGCCCAATCTCGCCGCCGTATCCCAGATCAAGGTAATGAGCCAGGGGGCGGAATACCCCGTCTCTCGCCGAATGGTGAGATGGCGATCGCCGATCATGTCCAGGAGAATGAACGCCCGGATTCGAGACAAAATGCCCTCGCGCTCCCACTGCTCAGCGAGGTGCCAGCTCCCATACAAAGCGTCTCGCGGCGGATCCCAACGCACCAAGGCCTCTTCTCCATCGAAGAACACTATCCAGATCTCATGGGGTGGTCTCTGCTCACCGGAGGTCAACACCCGCGCCAGCTCGAGTAATGCTCCCGTGCTCGATCCACCGTCATTGGCTCCCACAAAAGTGAACTCGGTGAACAGTTTCGTATCATAGTGACCACCAATGATGATGAGGTCGTCCGATTGACCGGCAACAGGGGCGATGATGTTGGTCATGGGAATGGGTCCCAACGGGGTCTGCGCCGTGAAATCGTCACGGACGATGTCGAGATTCAGTGCCCGGAGCTGCTCGATGATATACTGGCGCGCTCGATCGTGTGCCGGGCTCCCTACGGGTCGAGGCCCCAGCGCGACCAGCCGCCGAACGTGTTCCAACGCGCGCTCTCCATCAAAGGCGATGGATGATGCCTCTTGAAGCCGGCCGTGGGGAGTGGCGATCGACCGTCCGCTCCTGGCCGGAGCGAGCCCCATGCAAAGAACGAGCCACCCGACCGCCAGATAGACGCCCCTACGATTTGCCCCCGTGATGTGCGACTTCAGCCTCATTCGAGGTTTATCCTAACACAACTCGGGAATCATGCAAAGCGATCAATGCGCATCTGGTCCTCTGGAATCGTGTTGAAGCGCCCTCCCGAGGATGTTAGCATCTACAAGGAGTCTATGAAGCGCATCGATCCCTCATCCCGACGATCGATCATCAAGCCCGTCGGTCTCGCGCTCGCCGTCCTGGCCGTGGCCAGCGCGATTGTTCTGATGGCCTGGCAGGGACGGGAAATGCGGGAGCCGAGCGAACTGGCGCCCGCGCACTCGCTGGCCTATCTGGAAGTGCCAGACGTGGCCAACGTACTGGAACGACTTTCGACCACCCGCTGGTGGCACGCTCTGGCCCCTCGCTTGGGATGGCCGGCGAATCTCGCCGGACTCGGTACTCTGCGCCACTTCCTTTCCTTCCACGGACGAGCGCTGGATGACTGGATGCCGCTCCTCAGAGCCCGTCTCGCCGTGGTGGTCACCGGAGTCGATATCGCTGACGATGGCCTCACTCCCCACCTCGCCTTTCTCATTCAAGCTCCCATGGCGTCCAGGGAACTGGAATCATGGCTCGACGAGCGCCTGCGATCACTGGCCGATGAGGCCTATCGGCGGTGGAGAGAAGACACACTCCATCATGCAGGACGAACCATCCACGAATTCCAATCCATCGAGACTCCCCGGCGCATCATCTGGTGTGTGGACGGAAGGACGGCTATCATCGCGAATCGCCTCGACGTCATGCGCCGCATCATCGAGACCTCTGATCGAATGAACCCATCGCTCGCCGACCAGCCGCAATTTCAACGAGTCCGGGCTCAGTCCCCTCCCTCGGCGCTGGTATTCGGTTATCTGACCACCAGCCCGATCAAAGAGGAACTGCAACGCACTCTCTGGCCGTCGGACCGCTCGTTGTCGCCGACCCGATTCATCTTCAAAATGCTCCAGTTCTTTTTCTCGACCTTCGACACGACCATCAGCTATCACGTCGACATCGAAGATGGGCTGGTGGTGGAGAGAACTCGCTTGTCATGGTCCAGAGAACTTCGTGGAGAACTCGCCTCGCTGGAAACCATGGTTCCCGGTCCACCGGCGACGCTTCGGTTCATTCCCCGCCAATGCCAGAGCTTCACCGTCCTCCGCCTCGGCGATGTCGAACGGTTATCCCATGAGATCAACGTTCTTCTTCATCGTCATCTGTCGACCGTGGCCAGCGTAGCCTTTCAAGAGATGCTGCTCCGATTCAAACGCCATCTGGGGCTCGATCCCCAGGATACGGTCGTCGACGCACTGGCCAATGAAATCGCCGTCGTGGAGGGGCCCGATTCGGACTTACTGTTCATCGCCCGAGTCAAGCGTAGAGCCAAACTCGCCGCCCTCATCGGCAAATATCTCCGACATGGTGGCGCCTCGGTACGAACGCTCGCCATCGGGACGCGGACGATCTATGCCTCCACTCATCGAGAGCGTCTGGCTTTCAGTCTGGTGGACGACATGCTCCTGATGGGTCCGCTCGATCTCGTGCGTTGGGCTCTCCAGGCTCGCGACAGCCGAGCGACGCTTGATGCCGACCCGATGATCACCAGAATGATCGAACGATATGGCCGCCAGGCTGTGGAACTCTCCATTCGATGGGATCATAGCGATGAGGAGCGAACCCTGGCCCATCTCATCGAGCGACTTTCCCTCACCCTCCCGACTGATGATCTCGACGAGATTATCCGATCGCTCCCTCCCACGCTTCGGACAACCTCGCTCACCGAGGACGGGTTGGTGAGCGAAACGCGATCCCCATTTGGTGAATTCCTCTCCTGGTTGAATGTGGCTCTTCTTTCTTCTTCGGGCTCGGAATCCCGATGATCCGATCGGTCATTGGGGTTGGTTGGATCGGGGAGTACGCGCGCTCGGGGTAGAATGAGTCGAGGTTTCTGCTTCCACGACACCGGTCACCGTGTACGTTCGCCCTTCGCGAAAGATCGTCAATGTGATTTCCGTCCCCGGTTTCTCCGCCGCGATCAGACGGTTGAACTGGCTGGCGGACGTGATGATCGTACCGTTCACTTTAAGGATGATATCGTCCCGCCGCAACCGCGCGCGCGCCGCCGCGCTCCCTATTTTCACAGCGACGACCAGCACGCCACTCTCCCCTTTCAATCCCATTCGCCGCCGAACATACGGTGTGGTATCGATGACCTGGACGCCGAAGGTTCCTCGGGTCACCCGCCCCTTCTCCTGTAACTGGGGCAAAACGTCTTTGAGAATATTCACCGGGATGGCAAACCCCAGTCCGGTGCCCACGGTGGAGGCGAAGGTGCTGATACCCACGACTTCCCCTCGCACGTTGATCAATGGACCTCCCGAATTCCCTGGATTGATGGCCGCATCGGTTTGCAGGAAATCGTTGAATGGGCTTCCCGGCCAGGATCGATTCTTGGCACTGATGATGCCCAGACTGACCGTGTGATCGAGGCCGAATGGATTCCCAATCACGATGACCCAATCCCCTACTCGAAGAGCATCGCTATCGCCTAACTTCACTGCCGGCAGAGGCTCCCCTTCCACGGGAACCTCGAGCAAGGCCAGGTCTGTCGCCTCATCGAATCCCCTCACGCTGGCTTGAGCGAGGTGCCCATCGGGCAGAGAGACGAGAACGGGACTCCCCGTCCTCAAGGCGCCGAGGATGACGTGATAATTGGTGACGATCAATCCCCGGCGACCATCGATGATGAAACCGCTTCCATAGTCCAGTCCTCCTCGACCGTCCCGGATCTGAACGTTCACCACCGCCGGATTCACCCGCTCGACGATATCGGGAATACTGAGCGAAGGAAGGCGAGATCCTTTCTGCGACCAACCGAGACGAGTCGTGAGTCCGAAGACGATGAGCATCGAACACGACATCCACAACAACCGCTTCCCCGTCATCGCTTTTCCTCCGGCTTCTTCTTCACGCTCCGACGCCGAGACGCCCCGGTGGACGGAGCCGACGGACCGGCCTCTGCCAGGTGAGGTTCCGACGTTTCCAAACGCAACCGCTGCACGAAAAGATCCAGGTCATAATCGCACTCTCGCGCCATTTGCTGACGGATCTCGTGAAGCACTTTCAAGAATCGCGGCTTTCGATACATAATGCTACCACACTTCCTCCACCAGGAATTCCGGCGTGATGATTTGAGGGACGTAGAATCCGGTCGTGACGTTGAACATCTTCACCCGCGCTTGCCGATAAATATTGGCCAGATAGCCGAAGTTCCACGTGACCAGGAAATCGATCTTATGAAACGAAGCGATGGCCATATGAACGGCATCGGCCATGAATTTTCGCTGGAAGATCCCCCGGCTCAAATAGCCCTCGGCCAGGATCACCACCTCTTCGGTGACCTCCAACTGAGGAAGATCGCGAACCAGATTGAGATAGGCCGATCGATGAGGCTCGCGCACGCGCTCCAACTCTCGAATCACCAGGGGCGAGATGTAGGCATCGTAAAGGGGTCGCTCGTGTTCCCACCAACGAATGGTCAGATCTCGTCGAAAGGCATCGCCGTTATCTAAGTAGGCTCCAATGACCGACGTTTCCAGGTAAATGCTAGTTTTCATTTTGCTCGTTTGGTGGGGCGGGAATTCGGCGCACCGCTTCCGTTTGCGGTCTGAACAGGACGCGAAATCGCGGGAAATCGAATGTCACGCGGAAATGCTTCAAGAAGTGACCGCCGATGATACCCGATTGAGCGAATCCCGCCGCCTCATTGACGGCATCCATATTCAGGATGGGAGTGCGCACATTGCGCTGTTCCAGATTACTGATCGTCAACGAGGGCAGAATGAGCAGATGGACATCGTCCAGAACGCCCGCCGCTCCCAATACGCGAACCCGCAAATCGGGCACGATCTTATCCTGCCAGTTCAATCGTTCTAATGCCTCTTCGGCCAATACCGTCGTGCTGGCTCCCGAGTCGAGGATGAAATTACAGTCCTCATGGCCATCGAGTTTCACTTCCACGCTGACCAATCCCCCGTTCGTCGTCCGGAATGGGACGACGGTGACTTCGGGAGGGATCTCTACGGGCTGTCGCATGCCCGTCGAACGATCCAAAGTGAGTTCGCGTCGCGCATAATCCAAGGTGAGCTTGAAATTGGAGAGGACGGAAAGCCCCAGAAAGCCGTCGGCCCGGAACGCTCCTCCTTCGCGTTGGAAGTGGCGAAATGGCCGGATGTAGATGGGAACGTTGTAGACGCGAATATCGCCGATATCCAATTCGTTCACCAGCCCATAGATGATGGGGAAGGTGCCACCACCTCCCACGGCGCGAGCTCGCCCGCCACGGGCAATGGGGCGGATGCCCAACGCACGAGCCACGCGCTCGGAGAGGACGGTGATGCTGGCACCGGTATCCACGACGAAAGTGAGAGGATCGCTCCCATTGATGCGAACGGGGATGAATGGACGCGAATTCTTGAGTTCGAACGGCAGGGTCATCGTCCGCGGGCCTTCGACGCGATGCAGGTGCGATACGTTGAGCCGGGCCAATGCGAAGTAAAAGTCGATCAACCCCCGATATCGCTCGCGCTTCTCTTTATCCAATCGCGGCGAGATGCTCAAGAAACGCTGATAGTGCTCGGCCGCTTCCTTGAAACGCTCCAGACGAGCCGCCGCTCGCCCGAAGGCGATCCAGTAATCGGGCTCGCTGGGATTCAACCCCGTCGCCATCCGAAGCCGCTCATAGGCTTGTTGCGTTCGATTCTCGAAAAAATCGATCTCCGCCAGGCCGGCCAATGCCATCGCCTCCCGCCGGTTCAATATCAAAGCGGTGGTGAATTCCTCGACGGCTTTTTGAAACATCCCCGACCGCAACAGCGCCATTCCCAGCAAGGCGTGCGCGCGAGCGTTGAGAGGATCTTGCCCGGCCACCAGCGCGGCATGCTGGAACGCCTCTTTCATCCGTCCCTGCTTGATCAGCGTATAGCTCAGTCCCAGTCGCGCCCGCTGGTCACGATGATTGCGAACCAGCAGTCGGCGATACAACTCCTCGGCCCTCTCATAGTTTCCTTCGCGAATGGCCTTCTGCGCCCACCGACGCAACTTCCCGGCGCTCTGGGCCTCTACGCGGGACGACGAGGATGCCCCGACCGATCCGAGGAGGACGATCACCAGAGCGATGGTTTTCACTCGCCTCCCCCTGTTCTTTGACCCTCGTTGACTCAGAAGATGCATCATACCCCCGTATGAGTTATACGCTCGCGTTCCCCACTCTCATCCACTGCCTTATGATTCTAGTTTCCCGTTCTCACCCTTGTCAAACAGTTGGGCGCCACACCCTCTCTCGGTGAGAAGAGTGGGCGTGAGTACCCCACACCTCTCATGCAGATGCACCAGTGAAGGCCAACACCAGCAATCCAGAAGAGGCGTCAGGGAGAGTCCGGGGCGAACCTCCTCCCACTCAATGCCACCCGACCCCTACCGATCATGATGGGGATGGGGAGCTTTCGCCCGGGCGGGTCACCCGACGTGGGCGCGTGCGATGGCCGGGACGTGGCGGAGGAGGTTCTCCCTCGACGCTGGGTGCCTGTTGTTCCAAAGGGGGACCCGGATGGAGGCGACAAAATTCGGTCACCTCGCGCCCTTCCATGAAGAGTTCCAGGCGAACCTGGGGGCATCGAATGGTGGCCAGCATACCGGTCGTGGGATCAATCGGCCGCTCGATGATGCCGTCCGGAAGTTCGAACTCCCCGGCGAGCAGATCGGGTCGCGACCGTTCCAGGCGGCGCATGAACGAAATCCATATGGGAAGCGCCGCGCGGCTCCCCGTGAGATGCAATGGCGTGTTATCGTCGAATCCCACCCAAACGACGGTCACCAGCGAAGGGGTGAGCCCGACGAACCAGGCATCGCTTCGTTGTGACGTTCCCGTCTTCCCCGCTATCGGGATATCGCCCAACTGGGCGGCGGCATGCGCCGTGCCATACGGAGCTCGAATCACGTCTTGCAACACGCTGAGCACCAGATAGGCCACCTGCGGACTCACGACCCGATGGCGCTCGCCGTTCAGTCGCCGGAGCAGGCGACCGTGCTCGTTGGTGATCCATTGTATGGCTACTGGCTCGGAGCGCTCCCCACCTTGAACGAAGACCGTGTATGCCGAAGCGAGTTCCAGAGGAGTGACCTCCGCCGTCCCCAAGGCGATGGATGGGTTCACCGGTGGTTTGGGCAGCCCGCACCGCCCGATCAATCCGGCGATTTGTCCATATCCCGTGTCCTCGGCTAAAGCCATGGTGACCACGTTGAGCGAGCGCGTCAGGGCTTCCCTCACCGTGACCGGCCGTTCCAGATATTTGCCCCCGAAGTTCTCCGGCGCATATCCGTCTTCGAACGTTCGCGGTTCATCCACATAAGTCGTGGCCAGTGTAATGGGGTGCTCCTGGTGGAATCCCGATGACAGCGCTGCCGCGTAAACGAACGGTTTGATCGCCGAACCCGGCTGTCGATAGGCATCCGTGACCCGATTGAACTGGCTCTGGGAATAACTCCGTCCGCCCACCATGGCCAGAATATGCCCCGAGTGCGCATCGATGGCCACTAACGCCCCCTGAACGGTGCCCGGTGGGATGGACCGATGGCGCTGCCGGAGCAATCGATCGACGACGGCCAATCCCTCGGCCACGGCAATCGCCGCCGCCCGCTGCACATCGACATCGAGCGTGGTGTAAATTCGGTACCCTCCATCGGCGAGATCGGCTCCGGGGAGTAGTCGCGCGATCGCCTCCTGGACATAATCGACGAAGTAGGGCGTATCAATGGAGACATCGCCCGGACGAGGACGGAAATGAAGTCCCAGGGGAGCCCGTTTGGCTTTCTCCGCTTCCTGTCGGGTAATCATGCCCAAGCGGACCATGGTATCCAGGATGTCATTACGCCGACCGAGCGCCTCGCGACGATGTTCTTCCCGGAGGTAGTACGATGGTCGATGAATCATGGCCGCCAACAGCGCGGCTTCGTGGAGTTCGATCTGGGAGATGTCCTTGTTGAAGTACTCTCGAGCCGCCGCGCCCAATCCATAGATGGAGAGGCCACCACGGTATCCCATGTAAATGGTGTTGGCATATCGGGCGAAGATTTCCTCCTTGGTCAACCGCCGCTCCAGGGCCAGCGCCAGAAAAGCTTCCCGGAGTTTCCGTCGATAGGATCGCTCAGATCCGAGCAGGATGTTCTTGACCAATTGCTGGGTGATCGTGGAGCCCCCTTCAACCGTCTCTCCTCGCCGCAGGTTGTGCCACAGCGCCCGAAGAATGGCCAACGGATTGATGCCCGTGTGTTCGAAGAAGGCCCTGTCCTCCACGGCGACGACGGCATTGACGAGATGCGGGGGGATCTGGTGGTACGTAATCGGATAGCGGATGCCGCGCTCCACCCGGGCCGCCGGGCGACCGATGGGTCTGGTGATGGTGCTGATCAGGAGAGGCTCCAGTTGACATTGCTCGACGGGTTGCTGATGGTCGACATCGATGATCTGTTCGATGCGCCGCTTCCGTCGATCGAATCGAATTCTCACGCTGGGGAACCGGCGTCGTTCTCCAGCGACGGTCGTTCGCCCCGGAATGATGTCCAGCTCCCGACCGCTCAATCGATAGGCGCCTTCGTCCCGCTTCCGGCGCTCATCCAACTCCACGTAGGAGGCGCGGCGCAAGTAGTCGATGATGTGTTCTGGAGCGATGCGCTCTCCGACTCGAAGAACCATGGGAGCAGCATAGATGTTCGATGGATTGACCGGACGATTGACGCCTTGCAACCACTGCTCCAGCTCCGATGACGCCTGCACATAGAAATAGGCCGATAGGCCGGCCAGGCCAATGATGCCCAATATGATGATCCGGAGAGCGAGAACGCCCAGTGCGCGCCCTATCGAGCGTCGCCGCCGACCGACCGATGCTCTTTTCTTCTTGCGCTGTTTCCCGGTGCCCTTGGGCTTCTTGGCCATCGCCATTACCTCACCGCCGCCTCACTCATCTCGCCGTCTCCAACAGAAGCGCCCACGAATCCCGTGAAGAACGCCCATCCCGTCCGTTGACCGGAGGACGACTATGCTCTCGCGAATGAGCGGGAGACAGCGTCGGTATCGTGGAGTCTCCCACGTCATGGAAACGCGAATCACGGCTCGTTTCCGAATCGGCGGCGTTGAAGATCACAGCGTCACCACTGATCAGGAACGGAGACATCGTCTCGGTCGGGGGCGATATCTCTCGCTCCCCTTCCGGTGTCATTTTGAGCCTCACGTTGACGCCATTCCTCGCTCTCAGGTGAGGATTTAACCACAACTCTTGCGTTGAATCAATAGCTTGAAATGGTCTCCCCACGCCCCGGGCATCAGCAGATGCTTGGCCGAGAGCACCGACGCCAGCCCGGCCACTCCCCGCTCCTGGCCGATCATTTGAGCGAGTCGCTCCAATATCCCTTGGTTCATGAGAAACTCCCGCTGGGTCACGAACTGAATCATTGACAAGCCCACGCGCTCCCCCCACTCCATGAGCAGCGTGAAATCGACGCTCGTCGTGATATCCTGTTCCCCCACGCGTACGAACGGGTCGTCGTGAACCAGATGCCGGTAAAAACATCGAAGCGTTCCCCGATCCCGCTCCGGTGTGTAGAGCCGCGCGCGGACATCACCATAGTCGATGGTCACCACGTAGCCCTCCTCCAGGAGGGTGGCGGCTCGCTGGAGATACTCGCACGCCTCCAGATTGACCTCGATGATTTGCCCGTCTCGCAGAGGTGCCTCCCACCTGGCGAGCACTTCCCGGAGCCGAGGATCGGTCAGTTCGCCGACCGTCCAATGAAACTGGCCGTCACGCCAATCGACCAGCAATTCTCTGATGCGCTTCCCCTGTCGAATGAGCCGATGAACGGGAAGAGCATCGACGAGTTCATTGGAGAAGATGAGCCCCCTCACCGACGCCGCTTCACGTTCGTCCAACGATTGCCACGTCACCCGAGAGAACGGTTTCAAGTTTTCTCGCTGGACCTGCCGAAGGGCCGGACTTCGTTCGGCGATGACGTACTCGATCCGCCCGGCCAACTCGGGCGCCATGCGATGAAGGCCTTCGAGAACGTCAGCCGCCAGTCGCCCGGTCCCCGCCCCCACTTCCACGATGGTCACTTCGGGCGTGGGGCCGAGTTCTCCGAGCAGAGAGAGAAATTGGTTGGCCAGGCACTCTCCGAATAATGGATGCACATTGGCCGCCGTGTAGTAATCACCCCGCGCGCCAATCTCCCGACAGCGGCTATAGTATCCCCATTGGGGATCGTAGAGCGCCATGTCCATGAAGTGGCGAAAAGAAATGGGGCCCTCCCGCTGAATGTGCTGGGCAATTTTTTCACCGAGCGGAGTCATCGTTCTCCGTTCAAGAACTCATATCCCGGGAAACGACGTCAACACCATAACGTCCGGCATCGCCCGTCGCCTCAAAGAAAAACCCACGCCGGGGCGACAGCGTGGGTCGGAGAGCCAACGACCAAACTCCAGTGACCGTTCACACGGCGACGGACTCCGGTTCACCAATCGGCCGGACGCGCTCCACGCGGTCTCGACCAAAGATGTACCGCGTGGGGTGATCTTTCATGATCTTATCCTGAAGTCGCATCAATCCGTAGAGCAGGGCCTCGGGGCGAGGGGGACATCCGGGGATGTACACGTCCACGGGCACAATACGGTCCACGCCCTGGAGCGTCGAATACGAATCGAAGGGCCCGCCGACGCTGGCGCACGCGCCCATGGCGATACACCACTTGGGCTCGGGCATCTGATCCCACACGCGTCGCACCACGGGAGCCATCTTCAATGTCACCGTACCGGCCACGATCATCAAATCCGACTGTCGCGGGCTGGGACGAAAAACACCGGCGCCGAATCGATCGATGTCAAAGCGAGAGGCGCCCGTGGCCATCATCTCGATGGCACAGCACGCCAGACCGAAGGTCATCGGCCAGAGCGCCGATTTCCGCCCCCAGTTGAAGACGAAGTCGACCGTCGTCGTCAGGAAGTTGCCTCCGCGTTCCTCTCTCATACCCACTCCAAGGCTCCCTTTCGCCAGGCATAGTAATATCCGACGACCAGAATGCCGATGAATACGGCAATTTCAATGAGGCCAAAGATGGCCAACCGATCGTAAATCACCGCCCAGGGGAAAAGAAAGATGGTCTCCACGTCGAAGATGAGAAACAACATGGCCACCAGATAGAATCGAACCGAGAATCGCTCTCGAGCATCGAGCTGAGGATCAACGCCACATTCATAGGGGCTCAGTTTCGGTGGTTGTGGATTCTCCGGACGGAAGAGCTTCATGAGCCCCAGGATGACCAATGGAAACAGCAGAGCAATGACCAGAAAGACGACGATGGGCACATACCCATAAATGGGATTGGCCGGAATCTGCTGAAGGATCATCACCATTGCTCCTTGCTACTAGAGTGGAAATGATACGGGCGGGTCCGGGCCCTGTCAACCGGTGGGCCGAACGCGTCCACGGCGCTCGCCACGGCGCGTAACAACTCCGAGCTTCCCACAATACCATCGATGACTCCAA
>RFHM01000216.1 GCA_003696865.1 Acidobacteriota bacterium
GCTCGGCCGACTGGCGCGTCGTCGCCTCTAGTTCTTAGGCAGGGACGACCTTGGTCACCAGTCCGAGTTCGGCCGCCGTCTGAGCGTCGATCGGATCGCCGGTCATGGCCAGCTCAATGGCTTTGGTCCATCCCACGATGCGGGGCAGGAAAAACGTACTTCCGGAGTCGGGCACGAGTCCGATGCGAACGAAGGCTTGCGTGAACCGCGCCGATTGGGCGGCCAGACGCACGTCGCAGGCGAGCGCCAGGCTGAATCCGGCGCCCGCGGCCACACCATTGATGGCGGCGATGATCGGTTTTTCCAGCGTCCGTAATTTGAGAATGAGAGGATTGTAGGTGCGCCGGAGAAGATCGCCATAGGAGAGGGGTTCTCCTTTTTCCAAAGCCGGTTTGAGGCTGGCCAGATCCTGACCGGCACAGAAAGCTCGTCCGGCCCCCGTGATCACCAGACAGCGAATGCTCGCATCCCGCTCCGCTCGCTTCAGGACATCGCGCATCTCGGCGAACATGTGGTCGTTGAAGGCATTGAGCACATCGGGACGATTCAACGTGATCGTCCCAATGCCCTCTTCCACCGTGAAGAGGATCGTCTTTTCACTCATCGGTTCACCTCCAGTATCTGGGTGGCTCTCTTCTCGCATTCGGTCACCGGACGTCGGCGAACATCATGGTCACGAGATTTCCGGCGAAACTCATGAGATCCTTGCCGGCCGCTCGACCCTCGGGCGAATTCATGGCCGCGGTCAAGCTCTCGGCCGATTCGAAGTACATCTCAGCCATGAGGTAATACGGCGGCTCGCCCATCGGCGCTCCGGTGATCCGGCTGATCTCGACGCGTTGAAGGCCGGGCATTTTCTCGACCAGAGGGACATGCGTCTGGAAATAATGTTGTTCAAAAGCGTCAACATCGTCGGGCTTCCGATAAAGAGCAATGAGTTTGACCATCGCTGTCCTCCTTTCGAATGAGGGTAAAATCTATAGAGGTGCAGGCGTCGTTTTCAAGCCCTCACCGTTGATCGACGACGCGCACCGCTTTTCCCTGGCTGCGAGGAATGGTTCGCGGCGGGACGAGATGTACATGGATACGAACGCCCAGTGTTTCGGCCAATTGGCGTTCGACGCGTTGTTGGAGCGTCTGTACGGCCGGACGCGCCCTCATCGTCTCCTCGTCCATCGATTCCTTGCCCAGCGCGGCGAAGAACGAGGGATCGACTTCCACATTCACATCGGCCCGGTCTAAAGCGCCTTCCTTACGAAGGACGATCTGGTAATGCGGCGAGAGCTCGGGCGTGCCCACCAGGATCCGTTCGATCTCCGAAGGAAACACGTTCACGCCGCGAATGATGAGCATGTCATCGCTGCGCCCTTTGATCCGGTTCATCCGGATGTGCGTTCGACCACAGGGACAGGGTTCGGGATTCAATGACGTGATGTCACCCGTGCGATAGCGAATCACGGGGAACGCCTCTTTCGTCAGCGAGGTGATGACCAGCTCGCCTTCTTCTCCATGGGGGAGCACCTCTTCGGTCTCCGGATCGATGATTTCGGGCAAGAAATGATCTTCCCAGATGTGCAGACCCTGTTTGGCCTGATAACATTCCATGGACACTCCTGGCCCGATGACTTCGCTCAGCCCATAGATATCCAGCGCAGTGATCCCCAGCCGCTGTTCGATGGTGGCGCGCATCTCTTCGGACCACGATTCGGCGCCGAAAATCCCATAGCGGAGATTCAACGCATCCGGCGAGATGCCCATATCCTGCATCACGTCGGCGATATTGAGGGCATATGAGGGTGTACAGCAGAGGATGCGAGCCTGGAAGTCCTGTAGCAGCATGACCTGTCGCTGAGTGTGCCCCCCGGAGACGGGGATCACCGTGGCACCCATCAATTCGGCGCCGTAATGGACGCCCAAGCCGCCGGTGAACAGACCGTAGCCGTAGGCATTGTGAATCACGTCGCCCGGTCGAGCGCCACCGCAACACAGCGATCGGGCACAGACTTCGGCCCACTGTTGAATGTCATTTCGCGTGTAACCGACCACGGTAGGCTTCCCCTTCGTCCCCGAGGAAGCGTGAATCCGGCAGACACGATCCAGCGGTTCGGCGAAGAGACCAAAGGGATAGTGCTCACGCAAATCCGATTTCTTGGTGAACGGCAACAGGCGCACATCCTCCAGATGGCGAATGTGATCAGGAGTGAGACCGCGCTCATCGAACGCGCGCCGATAAAAGGGGACTCGCTCGTAGACTCGGTTGACCACCTTCTGCAGCCGGTCGAGTTGCAAGGCGGTCAACTCGGTCCTCGGCATGGTCTCCATTTCCTGATTCCACATCATGGTGTCCTCCCGCGAAAACGAATGGCGCAAGAGAGTCTCTCGCGCAACGTAGGTTCATCCTTGGTGAGCTCAGAGCCCATCAACGATTCCTGAGCTCATGGGAGCGTGATCAGGCGCAGGTACGCATCAGCGACATCGCCGGGGAGAGGAATGGACGTCAGCAACCGGAGTGATTGAGCATCGAAGACATCCACTTCCGGTCCGGCTCCCGCCACATAGAGCTTGCGCCCATCGCTACTGATGTTCAGCGTATAGTGAATGCGGTCGTGCGGCGTTCTCCTGACGATGCGTCGCCGCACGAGATCCATTTTCACCACCTCGTGCAACACGCCATACGCGTATCGGTGATCGGGCGCGACCACCGTACTGAACATGGGCACGGGTTCTCCCATGTTGACGAATTGAAGGCGCTTGCTCACCGTATCGAGCAACAAGAGTCCAAACCGCGGTTGATCGCCCGCTTGAGCGTAATAGGGAACGCTATAGATGCCGCTTTGATCTTCAAATCCATAGATGTGGAAGACGTCGACCAGTTTGGATCCGTCGGGCAATCGCGTATAGAGCGGTCGGCGATCGATGACCTTTTCGCTGACCGTATCGATGGTGAGTATGTCCCGGCCGAGGGTGTAGAGCCGCTGACCATCTCGCGAGATGACGAGCCGACTGATCCCCTCAGGGACCTCGGTCAACGTACGTCGCTCCTTGGTCGTCAGATCGAGAACGACGATGCGCGGCGGTTCGATGGTCAACTCATCGAGGAGTCGCACGGTGGTTTTCACGTGGAGGTAGAGTCTCTTCCCATCGGGATGGGCGGCCAGGCCGAAGATGCGCCTCTCTCGTTGACCGTCCGAGAGTTCGATGGATTCCATCACTCGTCGTTTGCCGATATCGATGACTTCGAGCGATTGTTTCTGGTGGGTGACGACGTAGAGATATTTCTTGTCCGGCGAGACGATCATGTCGACGGGGATGCGGTGGCGCAATCGGATCTCGTCAACGACCTCATCGCGTTGGCAATCGATGACCATCACTTTGTCGAATTGAACGCCGACGAAGAGCCAGTCCTCTCCTGGCGACGATCCGGGCACGAGGAGTGGAATGCAGAGCAGTGCCAGGACCAATCCTCCAGCAATCCTCAGCGAGACCAACGTCGTCGCGAACGACCGCATGTGCATGATCTTCTCCATCAGCGGATTTCCCATTCGATGAACCGGGGCACGGTCACGATGAGCTTGGCTCGCGCCGTCAAAGGCTGCCGGGCGCCTTCAGGCGTGTAGGTGGCCACGACCCAGACCTGGCCGGTGTTATTATTACTCTTGCGGCGCGCCGGATTGGGCCCATCGGTGGCGGGAGTGAAGAGTCCCGACTGATCGATGGTGCCGACGAATTTCACATCATCATCGTTGGGATCGGTCGTATCCTCGGCCAATGACCATTTCGCGCTCACCGGACCCAGAGCCACATCATCGCGCGTTTTGGGGAGGCCATCGGGGCCATTGGTGAAAGCGAGCGCCTCGAATTGCTGATGCTGTTTGGGCATCTTTATGCCCCCTAGCCGCGCCAGGCCGAGCGGCGGGACGACCGTGATGTAGTCGATGCGGTGATAAACGGCCACCCGAGCGTGGCTCGAGGCCTTGCCGATGCGCACGTGGCGCTCTCGGTCGGGCGCATCAGCTCGCACGTCCAGAACGACGGTCAATTCATCTGGACGGAGATGCTCGATGCGGCGAACGACGATCCCCGGTCCGAAATCGATATCCTCGGGCGCGAGGGCGGGAGAGAAGTTCGTTCCATAGATGGTCACCCGTTTCCCAGATGTGGGCGCCCGAAGCGATCGCACGCTGAGGCCGAGGATCAGCATCTGATGGGTCTTTCGATAGAGCGTCACGTCGGCCCCGATCTGGTCGTGGGCGGCCTGGAACCAGCGCCCGACGAACGTTTGTCCGTCTTCGGAGAGGTGCAAGACTTCTTTGATCTTCTGGCCCTCGGGCGCCTGGGACGAACCTCGCCAGGCAAATCCGGCGTATACGATGGCGCGGCCCGTCCGCTCCATGCGCTGACCGTCAACGAAGACCACCCGTTGGTGCGTCTGGAACTGGTCCTCTCCCAGAGGGCGAATATCCATATCGCCGAAGAAATCTCCACGGCCCGGTTGATGTCCGACGATCATCCATCGACCGGCGATCTCGGCTTTCTTCGGCCAGCGGCGCCAAGCCGCCGTATCGAACGGATAGTGTTCGGCCAGATAGGCGATGGCGCGATCGGCCATAGCCGGCCAATCGATTTGACGCATTTGATAGACCAGCGTGGGGAACACGGCGAGGTGAAAGGTCTTCAATTTGCGCCACTCCGCGACAGTCCGCCGTTGGGCGGCGATGCGCGCGAAGCTGTGACAGCGAACGCAAGCCAGTCGCACCGCCTCATCGGGGATGCGCTCGATGATATCCCGCCGTTCCAGATCATAGGTGATGGGGCGAACCTCAGCGGGCGCCAGCCCCTGATGATCGCTCAGATACTTGACCACCGCTTTGGCTTCATCCACTGATATGGACAGGCCGTGTAATCGGATCATCCGACGCACGGTTTGTTGCCACCCTTCAGGGGTCTTCCGCTGGAAGGCGATGCGAGAGAGCCGCCCTCGCTCATCCGGACGGTGGCACACGGCGCATTTGGTGAGTACGGCAGGGACCTTCGCCTGGTCGCCATGATCGTGGGTCAGGCCGAGGACCCCCGCGCAGATGAGGAGCACGACGACCAGCTTAAGGCCGTCAAGGAGTGACTTCGTCATGAGGGGGCGATGCGTCATCATCTTCCGTTCACGCCGTGAGGCAGGCCATGATTTCTTCTTCGGTCAGGATCCGATCTCGCCGTTTGGCCTCGCTCAGGATTTTCTCCACGCGCTCGTCGGTCACTTCCCATCCACGTTTTTCCAGCCAGTAGATGACGTTCGACTTCCCGCTGACCGGTCCGATCTCGATCTCTTGTTCTCGACCGACGAGATCGGCGGGAACGCCCGAGTACACGGCGTTGGCCAGTCGGACGTCTCCCTTCTTGAACGCCTTGATGACGGCAGCGGCATGCACGCCGGTACCGGTGCGAAAGGCATCCCGACCCATGGCCGGATAGTTGAAGGGAATCGGCACACCACACGCTTCGCTCACCGTCTGGCAATAGGCGGTCAACGGGCGCAGATCGCGGTTGATGTATCCTTTGAGTTGGAGATTGATGAGCAATTGATCCATCGGCGTATTGCCCGAGCGCTCGCCGATACCCAATGCGCACCCATGAAGGCGATGGGCGCCCGCCTCCAACGCCGCGATCGAGTTGATCACGCCGAGACCGCGGTCTTGATGGCCGTGCCAATCGATTTTCACTGAGGGATCTGTCTCCTGAACGATCTGTCGCACATAGGTGATGAGCGCGCGCACTCCTTCGGGGGTGGCGTGGCCGACTGTGTCGCACACGCAGATGCGGCGAGCACCGCAGCGAATGGCCGTTGTATAGAGTTGTCGAATGGTCTCCGGATGGGCTCGGGTAGTGTCTTCGGTGACGTACATGACGGGCAACTCGTGTCGGACGGCGAAGGTGACCGCTTCTTCGGTTGCCCGCAACATCATATCCAGCGACCAGTCTTCGGCATACTGGCGAATGGGGCTCGACCCGATGAAGGTAGAGACTTCGATGGGACGGCCGACCTTCTGGGCAATGTCGATGATCGGCTCGATATCGGCGATCACCGTTCGGGCCGCACAATCGGGGAGGATGCGCATGCGCTGGTCGGCAATCTCTTGGGCTAATCGGAGCACATCGGCAGCCACGTGGGGTCCCGCTCCGGGGAGACCGATGTCGGCGCAATCGATCCCCAGTTGTTCCATGAGGTGAAGGATCTCGATCTTCTTCTCCACGGCAGGATGTCGCACCGATGGTGATTGCAGCCCATCGCGTAAGGTCTCATCATCGAGTTCGACCGTGGTGGGGCGGGTCACCGCCGCGTCGGCTCGCCGATTCCAATCATAGATGAGATTCGCTTCGTCCATGGGTTTTCCCTCCTTTCGGGATGCCAATAGCGCCTCTCCAATTACGATGGATGACCTTGAGGTTCGCCGCGCAGATCGACCACTCGCTTAGCCTTTCCCAGGCTGCGATCGATGGTCCGTGGAGCGACCACGTTCACTTGGACGGAGAGACCGATCGTGTGACGGACCTTTTCGGCGATTCGTTCGGCCAATTGGCGGCGGGTGTCCGGTCCTTGACAATAGAACCGTTCTTCGATCTCGACGCGAATCTCTAAACGATCCAATGGTCCCTCTCGTCGGAGGACGAGTTGATAATGGGGCTCGACGCCCTCCAATCCTACGAGGACCTCTTCGATCTGGGAGGGGAAGACGTTCACCCCCCGGATGATCAACATATCGTCGGTCCGACCGGTGATGCGATCCATGCGCACCAGTGTCCGACCACAGGGGCAAGGACCGTAGATGAGCCTGGTGATGTCGCGGGTGCGATAGCGCAGCAGCGGCATGGCCTCCCTGCGAAGCGTGGTGAGCACGAGTTCTCCCTGCTCTCCTTCCGGGAGTGGCTCCAATGTCTCCGGATCGATGATTTCGGGGAGGAACAGATCTTCGTTGATGTGGAGAAATCCCTGCTCGCAGCACTCAAAGGCTACTCCCGGACCGATGATTTCGCTGAGTCCGTAACAGTCGTACGCCGTGATGCCCCATCGTGCCTCGATCTGCCGTCGGGTCTGTTCACTCCAGGGTTCGGCCCCGAAGAGCCCGAGTCGAAGCTTCAGCGCCTGACGATTGATCTCGCGGCGGTGGGCTTCTTCGGCCAGATAGAGGGCGAACGAGGGCGTGCAGGCCAGGACGGTCGATCCGAAATCTTCCATGAGCATCAACTGTCGCTCGGTCACGCCGGTGGAGACGGGAACGACCATGGCGCCAATGCGCTCGGCGCCCAGGTGAAATCCAAATCCGCCGGAGAACAGGCCGTATCCGTAAGCATTCTGGACGACGTCGGTCTTGGTGACACCGGCGGCGGTCATGCCTCGCGCCATGGCCTCGGACCAGACGGCCAGATCCTTTTGCGTGTAACTGGAGACGGTCAACTTGCCCGTCGTTCCCGATGAGGCGTGAATGGTGATGACCTCTTCCTTGGGCACGGCCAGGAGACCGAAGGGATAATGCCGCCGCAAGTCTTCCTTCTCGGTGAACGGGAGCTGGCGCAAGAAGCTCAACGAGCGCACGTGAGCGGGTTTGATGCCGCGTTCTTTGAACGCCCGTTGATAGAAGGGGACGCGCTCGTAGAGATAAGCGACGAGTCGCCGAAGACGTTCGCTCTGGAGCGCGATCATCTCTTCGCGGGCTTGCGTTTCGACCTTGGGATTCCATATGGGCGCGACGCGTTTCTTCATGACCGGCGCCGTCGAGCGCCGCCGACCGGCTTCGAAGGCGGCCAGATTCTTCTCCAGGGTGGCCGGGGGAACGCGCACCTTGAACGCTTCCCGCCATTCGTCGGGACGAAAGTCGAGGCAAGTGGATAGGGCGCCGAGCATGACGGCGTTGGCGACTCGAGGATCGCCGAGCGCCTTGGCTTCGTCCATGGCATCCACTTCGATGACGCGATGAGCGGCCTGGCGGAGCTTGCCTTCAGCATCCGATGGATAGCGCAGGGTTTTGGACGTGAACACCACCGGAGGGGGGATGTGTTCTCGATTCACGATCACCGTTCCTCCCGGCCGCAAGTGATCGATCCAGCGAAGGGCTTCCAGCATCTCGAAGGCCACCAGAACGTCCACCTGACCACGGGGGATGATCGGGGAGTAGACTCTCTCCCCATAGCGGACGTGGCTGAACACGGCCCCGCCGCGCTGACTCATGCCGTGGATCTCGCTCTTCTTCACGTCATAGCCGCGCTTGAGCGCCGCCGTGGCGATGATGTCACTGGCCAGGACGACGCCCTGTCCACCGACGCCGACGATGAGAATATTAGCCTGCGTCATTGAATGATTACCTCCTCCGGACAAATCGCGGCGCACACGCTGCAACCGAGGCAGGTGCGATCGTCGATGAGGGCCACGCCGCGACGGGTCTCTTCGGGTTGCACGAACGTGATGGAGGGACAGGCCACTCTCAAGCAGAGCTTACATCCGGTGCAGGCATCGATGACCACATGGTAGGGCCGTCCCACGGCCACTTTCCGCGCCGTCACGCACGGCCCACGAGCGATGATCACAGAGAGATGATCGGCGGCCAGCTCTCGTTTCAGCAGGTCGAAGCAGGCATCGAAGTCGAAGGCATCGACCTCATAGACGTGTTCCACGCCGAGAGCGCGGCACACGTCGGCGATGTTGGCCCGCCGCGTCACCGTCCCTTTGGCCGTCACGCCCGAACCGGGCGTCTCTTGTCCGCCGGTCATCCCCACCGTTTCGTTATCCAGAATGAGCACGGTGATCGCGCTTTGATTGTACACGAGGTCGAGCAGCCCGGTCATGCCCGAGTGGAAGAACGTGGAGTCGCCGATCACGGCAACGATGCCTCGGCCATCGCCGGTGACTTTCTCCATACCGAACGCCGTCCCCAGGCTGGCGCCCATACAAATGCACGTTTCCAGCGTCTCCAGCGGCGGCAGTGCGCCCAGCGTATAGCATCCGATGTCGCCGGTCACTCTCGCTCGCAGTCGCTTGAGCGCGTAGAGAGGAGCGCGGTGGGGACAACCGCTACAGAGAATGGGTGGCCGGGGCGCGACGTCTTCGGCGGGAATCGCTTCATCGCGTTCGGGCATCTCGCGAAGGCCCGCTCGGGCCAGTCCTTCCAGCACGATGGTTGGCGTGAGTTCTCCGGTGCGAGGGAAATGCGCTTTGCCTTCGACGGCGAGGCCCGCCGCGCGCAACTGCTCTTCGATGAACGGCTCTCCTTCCTCGATCACCAGGAGGCGCTCAACGCGGGCGGCGAAGGCGCGCAATCGGTTCAAGGGCAAGGGATAGGAGAGGCCGAGTTTGAAGAAGCTGGCCTCGGGCATGACTTCTTTGGCGTAGAGGTATGCCGCCCCCGCAGTGATGATGCCCACCGACGTCTCGCCCAGCTCTTCCACGTTGAGGTCGCTCGTCTCAACGAAGGCGATGAGCCGTTCCAGCCGGTGAAGAACCTCCGCGTGGCGTTGTCGCGCATAGGCGGGCAACATGACGTATTTGGCCGGGTCCTTTCGGTAAGGACGAGCATCGGGGGCCGTCCGGGCGCGGCAGCGCACCAGGCCCCGCGTGTGCGAGACGCGCGTCGTCGAACGGACGATGACCGGCGTGTCGAATCGCTCGCTCAACTCGAAGGCCAGATGAGTATAGTCGTGCGCTTCCTGGGCGTCCGCGGGATCGAGCACGGGGACCTGAGCAAAGCGACCATAGAAGCGCGTATCTTGCTCGTTTTGAGAGGAGTAGAGTCCCGGATCATCGCACACCACGATGACGAGGCCCGCATTGACGCCCGTGTATGCCGCCGTCATGAAAGGGTCCGAAGCCACATTGAGACCCACGTGCTTCATGGAGCAGAGCGCCCGTCCGCCGCCAATGGCCGCACCCAGGGCGACTTCCAAGGCGACCTTCTCGTTGATCGACCATTCGGCGTTCACCTCCGGATATTGAGTGATCGCTTCCAGGATTTCCGTGCTCGGCGTGCCCGGGTAAGCCGTGGCCACGACCACGCCGGCCTCATAGGCGCCGCGCGCGATGGCTTCGTTTCCCGAGAGGAACTGGACGGTTCCCGGCGCCGCAAAAGACGATGTCGATTCCAAGCTTTCCATTTCTTCCATAGATCACCTCGCTGAGTCATCGAGTTTTGATATCCATCCCAGGATGGGAAATGGTCACCATGATGGGATGAGAGAAGGACGCTTCACCGGCTCCCCATCGGTCCGGCGGACTCACACGACGCCCGATTCCCGGAGCTCGGTGATTTTCTCTTCCGAGTAACCCAACACATTTCGGAGAACTTCATCGGTATGCTCGCCGAGGCGTGGAGGCGGTTGATAGTGCTTCTCCACGCCGGAGATGTTGATCGGATTTCCCAGCAGGGATAACTCGCCAATCGACGGATGAGTCAATCGAATGAGCATGCGACGAGCGATAATCTGAGGATCGGCGAGCACCTGGTCGATGGTGTGAATGGGTCCCGAAGGAACGCCTTCGGCCTCCAGGCGAGTCAGCCATTCCTCGGTCGGTCGACGGCGGAAGATCTCCTGGAGGATGGAGAGCAGTTCCGCTGTGTGCTTCAGACGCAGCTCGTTTCGCGCGAAGCGAAGATCTTCGGCGAGATCTGGCCGCTCCAAGGCGCGGCAGAGGGCGCGCC
>RFHM01000217.1 GCA_003696865.1 Acidobacteriota bacterium
CAGTACCAATTTCGGGCGCATCGTGGCGGCTTTCCCTCCCCGCATCATCCAGTTCGCTCTCAAGGTGAATTTCTGATGTCGAAGAGGGTGGATTCGTTCTGATCTAGAATGACGCGGAGGTGCTCCCATGGCGTTCTTCACACCGCCGGGCATCCGGATGGCGGCCGAGGTCAACGCGCCTCATGGCCCGATGCGCTCATTGACCGAGATGATCGGTTCATGACGTTTCTCATTCCACAATGATGAGGAGGACACCATGACTCAACATCAGGAACGATCGCGCCATTATGCCGCACTGGCTGGGAGTCTCTTCTTCATTCTGGCCAGCGTGACCCTCGTGTGGGCACAGGCGTATACTTCTCTCCAAGGCGTGGTGACCGATCCCGCTGGAGCGGTGATTGCCGGGGCCACGGTCACCTTAACCAAAGTGGACACCGGCGTTCGCCGGGTGGCGACGACCGGGGATGATGGAGGATATCGATTCACTCAAGTGTCTCCGGGCACCTACACGGTGACGGTGGAGATGGCTGGATTCAAGACCGTCGTGCGCCCTCAGGTGGTGTTGCTGGTGGCCACTCCCTACACTCTCAATGTGCAGTTGGAGGTCGGTCAGGTCACCGAGACTGTCGAGGTCACGGCCGCTCCGGCGACGATTAACGTCAGCGATGCCACCATTGGCGTCCCCTACGGGGAACTGCAGGTCAAGCAATTACCACTGGCCGCGCGGAACCCGGTGGGACTGCTCAGCCTGCAACCCGGCGTCACGTTCGTCGGAGAGACGAATTTCGATTTGCTGCAAGCCGGCGCCAACGTCATCGACCCCCGGGATGGCGCCGTAAACGGTGTGCGGGGCGATCAGAACAATGTGACCTTGGACGGCATTGACGTCAACGATCAGCAGAATCAGTCCGCCTTTTACAGCGTGTTGCCCATCACGTTGGATTCGTTGCAGGAATTCCGCGTCACCACGACCAACTCCAATTCGGCCCAAGGTCGATCGGCGGGGGCCCAGGTGGCTCTGGTGACCAAAAGTGGGAGCAATACGTGGCATGGCGCCGCCTACTGGTTTCATCGAAACACGAAGACGGCGGCCAATGATTTCTTCAACAATCTCTCCGGGGTCAAGAAGGCCAAGCTCATCCGGAATATCTGGGGATTCGACACCAGCGGTCCCATCGTCAAAAATCGCGCCTTCTTCTTCTGGAATCTGGAACAGCGACGGGATGCCAGCGAGGCCAACGTCCTGCGGATTGTGCCTTCTGAGCCATTGAAACGAGGCATCCTTCGCTTCCGAAGCACGGCGGGCCAGCTCATTTCATTAACTCCCGAGCAATTCATGGCCATCGATCCCGGGTGCACGGCCAATCCCTCGCCCGGCTGCGGTGTGAATCCAGCTATGTTGGCCTGGATGAATCAGTTTCCTGCCGGGAATGATCCTTCCCAAGGACTGGATGCCGGATTGAACTTCACCGGCTTGCGGTTCACTTCGCCCATCACGGTCAACAACCAGGTGTACACCGCCCGATTCGACTTCAATCTCGACCGGCAGGGGAAGCATACCATCTTCTGGCGCGGCATCTTGGGCGATCTCAAGCGCGACATCCTCCCCGCTCAACTGCCAGGACAATCGGCGGCCGCCGTCCTCCTCAACAACAGCAAGGGATTCGTTCTCAGCTACACGGGACAGTTCAGCCCGACTATAGTGAACACGTTTCGCTGGGGATTGACGCGCCAGGGCATCGAACAGACCGGCGGCGGCGGGGCTCAGTTTGCCGCCCGAAGTTTCAGCACGCCGGTGCCATTCAATCGAGGATTTGGCCGAGCCGTCCCCACGCACAATCTCGTCGATGATTTCACCTGGTTACACAACGCCCATACCATACAAGTCGGCGCCAACGTGCGGTTCGTGCGTAACGAGCGATTCAGCTTCGCCAACTCATTCCCCGATTTCTTCATCAATAACGGGTTCGCCACCAATCTTGGCCGCGAGCCACTGTTCGCCCTTCAGGACGACGATGATCCCAACAACGATCCGGCGGATGTCGTTCCATTTGTCCGGGCGTTCATGGCGCTGACTGGATCGATCACTCAGGTCGATGCCACTTTCTTTGTTGATCCCCAAACGGCCGAGAATCTCCCCCAGGGGCTTCCTCAAGCGCGGGAGTTCGCCAGCAACGAGTTCGAGTTTTACGGACAAGATACCTGGCGGGCGCGGCCCAATCTCACTCTTACGTTCGGGCTTCGTTACAGTTACTATTCGCCTATCTGGGAGACGGGAGGGCTGCAGGTCCGTCCGTCGGTGAACTTGCGCGCCTGGTGGAACCAGCGTCAACTGGATATGTTCAACGGCGTCCCGGCCAACCGCACGCCCGACTTGCAATTCGTGTTGGCGGGCAAAGCCAATGGCCAACCGGCCTGGTGGCATCCGGACAAAGATAACTTCGCGCCCCGTTTCGCCTTCGCCTACAGTCCCGGATTTCAAAGCGGGTTCCTGCACCGTCTGTTCGGCGGTCCGGGGCGAACCTCCATTCGCGGCGGATATGGTCTCTTTTTCGCCAAGGTCGGGGGTGCCCTCTCGCGGGATTTCGATCTGAACGGATCGGTGGGTCTCTCCAATACGATTTTCAGTCCGGTGGGCTTTTTTGGCATTCCCAATGCTCCGCGGTTTGGTGGCACCTTGCCGCCGCTGGAAGTGTTCCTGAACATCCCCCAGCCCGGCTTCCCGGCCGTGCCCAATATCGATAGCAGCGGTGTGGGGTTCCTGGTCGATACGAACCTGAGCACGCCCTATTCGCAAAACATCGATTTCTCCATCGAGCGCGAGTTGCCCCACGGCATCGTCGTCCGGGCCTCCTACGTGGGTACGTTCGGGCATCAACTGTTGACCAAGATCGATCTGGGCTCGCCGCTCATTCGATTCCGCGATCCCGCTTCGGGAACGACGCTGGAGCAGGCCTACAATCAGATCGTCGACTCGATCAACGCGGGAACGCCGCCGAGCACTCCCATTCCGTTTTTCGAGAATGTCTTCGCTCGGCTCAGCGACGCGCTCAATGAAGCGGGCTTCGGCGCCTTTGCCGGGGCAACCAATACGGAATCGTTCTTCAATATCGCTAATGCTTTCGCCCCCAGCTGGACCGACGCGCTCTTCTTCCTGGACATCACCTTGCCGTTGCGCATTGGAGCCAGTCCGTATAATCCTGCCCTGGGGGCCAGCCAGGTCTTCTTCCAGCGGCAGTTTCAGACGTTGCCCACGTGGACCAATGCCGGCTCGTCCAATTATCATAGCTTCCAGCTCACCGTGCGAAAGAGCGTGGGCGATAGTCAGTTCACCATCAATTACACATTGAGCAAGTCCATCGACAACGGATCGCGCATCGAAAACACGACGCAGTTTGGTGGACAGATTCCCGATGCCTTTCGCACGGGAGCCCACCGCGCCGTATCCGATTTTGATGTCCGCCATCAGTTCAATGCCAACTGGGTCGTTCAAATGCCCTTTGGTCATGGACGAACGTGGGGGAACCATGCCGCTCCCTGGCTCAATCATATCATCGGCGGATGGCAGGTCGAGGGCCTGTGGCGCATTCGCAGCGGCTTCCCCATCTCGGTGGGCAATGGGTTCAACTTCCCCACCAATTTCTTCCTCACCGGTCCGGGGACGTTGACGCGCAAGATCGATACCAAGATCACCCGGAACGTGGATGGATTCCCCAATCTGTTCCGCAACCCGCAGGAAGCGCTGAAAGCGGTCACATTCACTCGTCCGGGCGATGTGGGAACGCGAAATGCCCTGCGCACGGGCGCTTTCTTCAGCGTGGATCTCGGCATCGCCAAGCGCTGGCATATGCCTTGGTTCGAGAATCATTGGCTTCAATTTCGATGGGAGGCGTTCAACCTGTTCAACAACGTCAACTTCGATAGCAATAACATCGATCTGGATCCGGAGTCGCCGTCCACCTTCGGGCGTATCTTCTCCGTGGCGCAGACTGACATTCAGGG
>RFHM01000218.1 GCA_003696865.1 Acidobacteriota bacterium
ACCAGCGATTCCACCGAACCGAGATTTTCCGCCAGCGTCCACAACCTCACCGAATCCATCAACTTCTTTCCCGCGGCCACACCACCTTTGACTTCGAACCACACCATAGCACCAAACCCCGTCGCCTGACGCCTGGCCAGCTCATGCTGGGGGAACGATGCCAATCCGGGATAGCACACGCGCTCCACCTTGGGGTGCGATTGGAGGAACTCGGCGATGGCCATGGCGTTGGCCGACTGGCGCTCCATGCGCACCGACAGCGTCTTGCAGCCCTGGAGCGTGAGCCAGGCGACTTGCGGCGACATGATCGTTCCGGTGGCATTCTGAACGAACCGCAGCGCCTCGTCCTGCTCCCGCGTGCGACTGATCACCGCACCTCCGATGGTGGCGTTGTGACCGTCCAGGTACTTGGTCGTGCTGTGAATGACGAGATCGGCGCCCAGTTCCAGCGGTCGTTGATAGTAGGGCGTCAGGAAGGTGTTGTCCACGGCGTGGGGGATGCCCCGGTCGCGGGCGATCTCCGAGATCGCCGCGATGTCGGTGAGTTTCAACGTCGGATTGGCCGGCGTCTCGGTGAGAATCAGTCGCGTCTCGTCCCGCAGATGGCGGCGAACATCGTCGGGATTCGAGGTATCGGCGAAGGTGAACCGGACGCCGAAGCGGGCGAAGACTTTGGTGCACAAGCGATAGGTTCCTCCATAGGCGACGTCGGAGACAATGGCATGATCGCCCGCCTTGAGGAACGCCAGCAAGACGGCATGAATCGCCGCCATGCCCGAAGAAAAGCAGGTGGCATCGATCCCGCCCTCCAGGGCGGCCAGTTTTTTCTCCAAGGCGCGCACCGTCGGATTGGCCGTGCGCGAATAGGAATAGCCTTTGGCCAGATATCGATCCACCGATTCCTGAACGTAAGTCGTCGATTGATAGATGGGCGTGAGAATGGCGCCCGTCGTCGGATCGGGCTGGACGCCAGCGTGAATCTGCTTGGTACTGAATCGCATGGGATGATTCCTCCTCGGTCATGAACGTTCACTACGACGAAACGATGACTCATTCTGCCGCAGTCGGCGAAAATGGTCAAGAGAACCATCCTCCGCCCGGGCGCGGGAGGAGCCGAGGCGCTCATCAACGACGGGCCGAGGGGTGATAGGGCCTTTCCGCCGATCGTGTCCGGCGCGCATCACCACCGGCGCACAATAGAGGCGAACGTACCGCTCTTCGTCTCCCGGAGAAAGCGAGGCGAGATGTAAGCCGCGCAGTCCCACGCTTCCATGTTCATGACATAGCGGTGGGAGCGAGCCGGTGAGCGATGACCGGGGGATCACTTGCTTGCCGAGGCTTCGGCGCGCAGGCGATCCACATCGTGAATCGTCACCGTGCGCTCTCTCAAGCTGAGAATACCTTGATCGCGAAACCGGCCGAGGCTGCGAGAGACGAGTTCGCGAACCGTTCCGATGTGGGCGGCGATCTCTTGATTGGTGGATCGAAGTTCGAACCGAATGCCTCGGGGCGTCGGCTCTCCCCACTTTTCGGCCATCTCCAGCAGATAATGAGCCAGTCGCTGGTGGACTTCCTTGAACGCCAGTTCCTCGACCAGCTCGACCATCTTGCGCAGGCGCATGGAGAGCGAACGCACGATGCCCAGAGCAATCTCCGGATGAGCGAAGAACAATGTGCGGAAATGATCCTTGGGAAGGAGCAACAACGTCGTCTCTTCGATGGCCATCGCCGAGGCGGGATAGGGTCCCTCGTCGAAAGCCGGCAGCTCGGCCACCGGTCGCCCCGCTCGCTCGACGGCCAGGACTTGTTCGCGACCCGTCTCGGAGAGCTTGAAGATCTTCACCGCCCCCTCATGCACCACGAACAGCCCGGGCGATGATTCGCCCTCCAGGAAGATGAATTGTCCGCGATCATAGTGCTTGGACACGCAACGCTCGGCGATCTCCCGAAGGACGCCATCGTCGAGTTGAGAAAAGAACGGGACGCGCCGGAGCGTTTGCAGGAAGGGATGTCTCGATTCTCTCTGGGACGGTGGCGCCATGGCTGTGCTCCTCATCCTCGTCGCCGGGAGCCGATCTCCCGATAACAGCGGGATCGCGTTTCTCCACCAGAGTGACGCCCATCCCCCGCCCGCGGGGAGACATCCGGCCCCCGACACGGCCCGGATGACGCTTTTGTATCGCGCCGGCCAACGACCTGTCAAGGCCCGTTGACGTCGACTGTGATGACGATGACGGCGCGCCGGCGATGAGATCATTTCGCACAATGAGGTGCTGTCCCCGAGAGTTCATCGACCGCCTTCCACTTTACAATCGCCGCGAGGCTCGATATAACAATGCCCTCGTGGTCGAGCGGTATTCAATTGTCTTTCTGGAGTACGTACGATGCGCATGCTCTATCTCATCTCCGTCTGGCTGCATATTCTGGCTGCGGGCATCTGGGTAGGGAGTTTGATCCTGGTGGCCATCGCTCTGGTGCCGTTGATTCGACATCCGGAATACAAGAACATCGCCCCCTCGATTCTTCAGTGGACGGGCGAACGGGTGCGGTGGGTGACGTGGGTATGCTTCGGTCTGCTCATTCTCACCGGTATATTCAATCTCGCCTATCGAGGATTCGGCTGGGCCGACATCTGGGATGGCCGGTTATGGCAGGGCCCATTCGGGCGCGCTCTGAGTCACAAGTTGATCCTGGTGGCCGTGATCCTCTCGCTCAGTGCCTGGCACGATTTCATCATTGGGCCGCGGGCGACGCACCTCTGGCAAGCCAATCCCAATACGCAGGAAGTGAAGCGGCTGCGGCGACGGGCCGGCTGGATCGGTCGCACCAACCTGGCACTCACCCTGGCCGTCATCGCCTTCGGCGTCATGCTCGTCCGCGGCTGGCCGTGAACATGGAGTTCTGTAACGTGATGCTCCATCGGGAGACGCGGGAATCCTTTCAAAGGCTCTCCCGTATGGTAAGAGAGCCTTTCCGGGAGGTGGAAGCATAGAGACATGTGTGGCCTGCGAACTCAAGGGATGCGACTGATTCTGACCCGGCCCGGTTGTATAACAACGAAGCACCCCATGAGGCGGTCCCCACGCTCGTTCACTAACTCGACGAGATCGTGAGCGAGACGCATGCGGCCGGACACCGGATATCTCAAAAGAATCACGCCACCCGTTTTCTGACCGTGAGCGTAAACCAACCGACCGAAGTCCTTGTCTTCCGTCAACACCATGCGGCCTTCGCCAAGAGCCAGATCAATCACTTCGGCATCCTCGGCCCGGGGAGTGATCTCAGCTCCGGCGAGGACATCGTACCCTGCCGCTCGCAGCGCACGAACGATAGCAAAATCACAACTTTCATCGGCCAGAAAACGCATTCTTTGCGAGTTCGCCGCTCATTTCGATGAACCGAGGGTCACCGTCTCCTCGTGGGCCAATGCATCGGCAGCATATCGAATGGCCGCTTGAATGTCCTGGCGAGTGAGTCGGGGATAAGCCTCCAGAAGTTCGGCTTCGCTCGCTCCCTCACTGAGCTTTCGCAGGATGAGTTCCACGGTGATGCGCGTCCCACGAATGACAGGCTTGCCCATCATCACTTTGGGGTTGATCTCGATACGATCTGTCAAGGTCATCGGATTGCTTTCCGTCCTCCTTTGATGAGCATCCCATTTCACCTCTCTTAGGATAGAAGCCCGGAGAGCCATTGACAAGAGGTCACTAACCGGCATTCGAATCCGAACTCGCTTCTCTATTCATACCTTCACGCATGCCACTCTGATCAAAAGAGAGATCCGCTTGGTGCAGCAGGTACGGCGACGGGCCGGCTGGATCGGTCGCATCAATCTGGCACTCACCCTGGCCGTCATCGCCTTCGGCGTCATGCTCGTCCGCGGCTGGCCGTGAAAGGAGGCGGCGAGACCTCTCCCATTCTCTCCACTACAGGAGCGGAAGAGGAGGAGTCGAGATGCCATACAGTGCCCCTTTGGCGCAGATGGAGGAAGGTCCTCGGCATCGAGAGGAGCGACAGTACGTTCATCGTTCCATCGGCCACTCCGGCAAATGACACTCGGGGCACTGGATCTCGATGAACTGAAGCCAGGCGCGAATCTCCCTCTCCGAAGGTAATCGGTCGGCCTCGGGAGCGATCATATGGGCGACGAGTTCTCCCCAGCGGTCGGCGATGAACACTGCCGTGGGCAGCGCCTCGCTCCTCGTCCAATGCACATAGCGATGGAATGCTTCGCTCCGAGCATCGGCCAGAAGAGGAAACGGCGGAGCCAACTCCTCGGCCAGTCTGTTGAGCGCCTCGACCGGCTCAGGAGAGATGGCCAGCACCTCGGCTTCCAATTCTCTGAACTCGGCATAGCGAGCGACTACCTCGGCCAGTCGCCGGCAGCATGACGAGCAGCGCCCGCCGTGAAAGAAGAACAACACGAGATTCCTCCGCTGCTTGTAATCCCATGGACCGAGCAGAGCGGGGCGGTTGACCGCCGGGAGTCGGAAAGCAGGAATGAGTTGACCGACCCGCAACTTGGACGAGATATCCTCGGCGCGCGCCATGGCTCCATCCCTCCGAAGCTTTCTTCACGAGCAAGCCTACACGGCCTCCCGGACGGCGTCAAGCCGACGTCGCGTCGTGGATGCGGCGGGATCACCAAGAACTACACCACCCCTTTCAGGCTCATGGTGGTGAGGACGTCTGCGCCCCAGGGTGGGATACCTCGGGCACCTCTCTGATGCCCGGCAAAAATCCGATGACGGGTTGGAGGCGTCGGGGGCTTTCTTCAGGCGCACCCAGCCGGTAAAATAGAAATTTATCAGTTTCGATCATGGAGGCCAATGATGAACAGGACCAAGCCACGACAGCGAGAGTTCCGGGTCGGTGATGAAATTTGCTACGCCCTGGCATCCGGCGTTCGTTACGGAACGGTGATTCGCGTCCTCGGGGACGCCGTGGAAGTCGAATTCGAAGACGGACAGAAGGAGCTGAAGAAGGTGCGCGACGGCCGGTTACGGCTCATTCGTCGAGCCAGTCAGGAAGAGAGCCCCGTCCGCCAGTACAGCGAGGACGTCCGCGAAGTGCGTCGCCGCGACATTCATCGCCGATGAGATCGGCCGGAGGACGCGGCGGTCGAAAAAGAAAGCGCGAGATTCTGGTCGCTTGCTCTGTTTCCCGAACAGGAGGAAGCAGGCCCGATACCCCTCCCAGTGACGAGGCTTCCGCTGCAGATGGCATTCAATTCACGGCGCGACTGAACACGCGCTCCACTTTCCTCACTGCCTCCACCAGCCGGTCCACTTCCTCTTCGGTATTGTAAATGTAGAAGCTCGCCCGGGCTGTGGCGCTGACATCCAACCGCTCCATCAACGGCTGACAACAATGATGACCGGCACGAATGGCGACGCCCTCGGCGTCCAGGAGTTGACCGATATCGTGCGGGTGAACACCTTCCAGATCGAACGAGATGACGCCGCCTCGGTCCTCGACATGGCGCGGGCCGAAGATCCGGATGCCGGGCACGCGACTCAACTGCTCCAGGGCGTAAGCGGTGAGTTCCCGTTCATGCGCCCGGACGGCCTCCATTCCGATCTGTTCCAGGTAGTCCAAAGCGGCTCCAAAGGCGATGACGTCGGCGATGTTAGGCGTGCCCGCTTCGTACTTCCAAGGAAGTTTGTTCCAGGTCGCTCGATCGAGCCACACGCGGCTGATCATATCCCCACCGCCGAGGAAGGGGGGCATCCGCTCCAACCACTCTCGCTTCCCATAGAGGACGCCGACGCCCGTGGGTCCCAGCATCTTGTGTGCGGAGAAAGCGAGGAAATCACAATCCAGTTCCAATACTTCGGTCGGCAGGTGGGGCACGCCCTGAGCGCCATCGATGAGACAGATGGCTCCTTTGGCGTGGGCGCGATCGATGAGCGGTTTGACGGGATTGATGGTCCCCAGCACATTGGACATGCGCGTGATGCTGAGCAGTTTGGTGCGCTCGGTGATGATCTCATCCAGATCGTCCAGCGCCAGTCGCCCATCTTCGGTGATGCCGATGTGCCGGAGTCGAGCGCCTTTCTCCTGGGCCAGCAATTGCCAGGGGACGAGATTGGAGTGATGTTCCATTTCGGTGAGGACGATCTCATCGCCCGGTTCGATGTACTGCCGCCCCCAGGCATAGGCGACCAGGTTGATGGCCTCGGTGGTATTTCGGGTGAAAATGATCGTCGCCGGATCGGGCGCTCCGATGAATCGCGCCGTTTTCTCGCGAACCTGTTCGTACTTCTCGGTGGCCAGCTCGCTGAGATAATAAATGCCCCGATGAATGTTGGCATTATAGTTCCGGTAGTACTCGACCAGAGCCTCAATGACGACGCGCGGTTTCTGGGTGGTCGCCGCGTTGTCCAGATAGACGAGCGGCTTGCCCCGCATCTCGCGACCGAGAATATCGAAGTCCTTTCGAATCGCCTGTACGTCTAACATACGTCCTCCTTTCCCCGAGCACGAACGCGCTCTCCTCTGAGGACCTTCGGGCCCGACACCCGCCTACCAACCGAGTTGCAGCTTGGCCGCTTCGCTCATCCGCTCCGGAGTCCAGGGTGGATCCCACACGACCTCCACATCGACCGAAGTGACTCCGGGAATCTCTCTGAGCTTGGCCTCCACTTCCAGTGGGAGCGTCTGAGCCGCCGGACAGCCCGGGGCCGTGAGCGTCATCTTGACCGAGACGGCACCCGAGTCGTCGACGTGAAGATCGTAGATCAACCCCAGTTCATAAATATCGACCGGAATTTCCGGATCATAGACGGTATGCAAGGCCTCGATGACTTTCTCTTTGAGTTCTTCCGTAGAGGTATGGGCATCGGTCGTCATCGCTCGTTCCTCCTCGGCAGGGGGCTTCATCCCCCCATCTACTCGGTGGAGACGGTCTCTTGCTTTTCTTCCAGAGCGGCGCGCAACGTATGCCAGGGAAGAGTGGCACACTTGACGCGGATGGGGTAGTCCCGCACGCCGGCGAAGACGGCGAGCTTCCCCAATTCGGGCGCTCCCGGAGAGGCCTCGGCCTCTCCGGTCACCAGTTCGTGAAACCGCTGGAACAGGGCCTCCGCTTCGGCTCGCGTCTTCCCCTTCACGCTCTCGGTCATCATCGAAGCCGAAGCCGTAGAGATGGCGCATCCTCGACCCTGGAATCCGATATCGGCGATCACTTCGCCGTCCATCTTCAGGTACAGGTTGATACGATCGCCACAGAGCGGATTATTCCCCTCCGCCTGATGATCGGCATCCTCCAATTTGCGGAAATTGCGCGGGTTCTTGCCATGATCGAGGATGACTTCTTGATACAGATCGCGTAAATCGGACATCGGGACATTTCACCTCATTGGTCAGTGAATGGGCATCCTCTCCGCCGGGGCTTCAGGCAACTTGGCCAATAATGCGCGCTCCACTTCGGTTCGTATCGGCTCCATCTCGATCCGATTGATGATATCACTGGCGAAGGCGTAGATCAGAATCTGTCGCGCCGCCTCCAGATCGATCCCGCGGGTGCGCAAGTAGAAGAGAGCATCGGCGTCCAGTTGGCCGATGGTCGCGCCGTGCGAGCATTTGACGTCGTCGGCATAAATCTCCAACTGGGGATTGGTGTTCACCAGCGCCTCCTTGGACAATAACAAATTCTTGTTCTCCTGATGAGCGTTGATTTTCTGTGCGCCGGGGTGAACGACGATCCTCCCGTTGAACACCCCGCGTCCACGCTCATCGAGGATGCCCTTATAAAACTCGCGACTGTTGGAATGGGGCGTGGCGTGGTCGATGCGGGTGTGATGATCGACGTGCTGGCGATCCCGCACCAGGTAAAAGCCGTTGAGCGTACACTCGCTTCCTTCTCCATCGAGCACGACGTCAATATCATTACGGATGAGCGCCCCGCCCAAGGTCAACGAGTACGACAGATAACGCGCGTCGCGGCCCTCATGGGTCTGTTGCCTGGCGATGTGAAACGTGTGGAGACTCTCGCGAACGAGTCGATAATGATCGACGCGGGCATTCTCTTTGACGACGACCTCGGTCACCGGATTGG
>RFHM01000219.1 GCA_003696865.1 Acidobacteriota bacterium
CGCCGGGCCGCCCGAAAGTCGCGCCGTTTCAAATGAGCCACGCCGCGATTGTTCCACGCCGCCGCATGTTGCGGATCCAACGTGACGGCCTCGTCATACTCGCGGGAGGCGCTCACCACATCGCCTCGCAGCAAAAAGACGTTTCCCAGATTGCTGTGCGGAATGGCCCGGTTTGCCCGTTTCAAGGACGACCGGAACGCGGACTCGGCGGCGGGAAAATCCCGTTGCTCGAAGTGAACGACTCCCTGACCGTTGATGGGCGCGGCATTTTTCGAATCTCGCTCGATGGCACGTTCATACTCGACGAGCGCCTCATCGAGCGCTCCCCGCCGGAGGTAAAGATTGGCCAGATTGTTATGGAACATCGATTCGTCATCCCGGGAAATGGCCTGCCCGAAGGCCTCCGCGGCCGCGTCAAACCGTCCGAGCATGGTCAGGGCAATACCACGCCCGTTGTAGATAGCCGAAGGGCGCGGCGAGACCTGCTCGGCGAGTTCAAACGCTCGGAGGGCCTCATTGTACTTACCCAAGAACAGGTACACGTGGCCCAGATTGATGTGCGGAGCGACGGCGCTCCGTTGCGCCCGGCTTTCGAACTCGGCGCGAATGGTATCTTCGTGTAATCTCCGCCGCAGCGTCTCATCGGTGACCGTCCCACGGATGACGGGATCGATCTCCAGTCCGAACAGGACGAGATCCCGGACTTCATCGAATCGGGGGACGCGCGGGGCGCTCGGTCGATTGGACCCCACGGCCTCGGTCAACTGCTTTTCCCCGACGATCACGGTCTGAGGATTCGAACCCAGATTGGTCACCTGGACTTCTCCCTCCCACACGAACACGCGCGACCGATCGCCTACGACCTCGATTCCATATTGCGTGCCGGGAGCGATCGCCTGAACGTACTGCGTCGTGGCCCGAATCTTGCCCACAATCCACCCCAAAAACCCTCCATCAGCGCGAATGGAATCATGATCCAACAACCGGACATAGTCGCCAGGAGCCAGTTTGAGTAACTTGACCGTGGGATCATCATACGCGATGACGACCTGGTAAACCTCGGGGAGGCCCCGCTCGATGCTGATCTCGTCACCGACCTCCAGAGGGAATCCCGCGAACCCGTGTTCACCAGATCCCCCCGGTCGGAAAATCTTCACCGTACTCACGGGCTCCCCGCGCCGGTATTCAGACGCCCCATCCGGCGGCTTGCCGATGCGGTCGACTTCGCCCACCCGATTCTGTGCCTGGATCAACGCGGAAGACGAGAGCGCCATCCACCAGCACAGGAAAAAGAGCCATCTCCTCCGCCTGCGGATGGACGAGCGAGGTTTCGGTTCCCAAGGCGCGCTCGCGCGGGTCAAGGGGTTCATTCGATGCCGTTCGGTCTCAAGCCACATCGTATCTCTCCTGGATGCTCTCCTATTAGATGAGAAAACCGGCCGTAAGGGATCATGTTTTCTTCTTGAGAACACGACGATAAAAGCCATCACCTCCGGAGAGCACACTCTGAGATCGCCATTGTGGTTCACCCTCTCCAATAGGCGGTCAGCCCGGTGCCCACCGCCGCCAGCATGGCATAACTCGAATCAAGCCACAACCGAAAAGCGTCGAACGCCAAGTAGGCGATGGCAAAGAGCACCACAGAGGTCACTCCCGTCGCCACCAACACTCGCCAGGATCGCGCCCGCCAGCGCACGGCCAGAGCAAAGAGGATCAGAGAGGGGAGGAGCACCATGAAGAACCCCATCTCTCGGGGAAGGCGGCGAATATACGAGCGCCGGAGAATCGTATTCAGCGCGCTGGCGTGGATCTTGTAGGGCGACCAGGTCCCCAACGGGATTCGCTTGTACGGCTCGAACTGCCGGGCGTCACTCCCAATGAACACGTACTTGCCTTCGAAATAATCCGGATCCACCCGGCCGCTCCACACGTCAGCGTAGGATACCGTCTGCCGGTCGAAAGGATGGGGATCGGTGGGATAGTTGACGATCAAATGAGCGTACTCATATTGATACTTGCGTTCTTCCAATCCCTTCACATGTCGAATATCCGCATCAATTGGAATGGTCACCCCTTCAGCCTGCAATGTCCCATCCGTCATCCGGAAGCGTTGCGTGAAAACGCCGCGCGTCGCCATCAGGAGCGAAATGGAAGGATACGATCTCACGCTCACCACCGGCCGATCCGCCGTTCGCTCCTCCTGCACGATCATGAGTGGGACGACGCGAACGACGCCATCCTCGCTCTCCAATACGATAGGGTGACCGGTGAGTGGATGTCCACGCTCATCGACGGGTAGCGCCCGGGCCAGGGTCGAGGTGGTGGGAATGAATCCCTGTTCTTCTTCGTCGAAATACTCTCCGAGAATGACGGGGACGCCTTCGGCCCAGAGATCCGCGATCGTCTCGGCCAACCGTTCATCAAACTCATCGTGCGCATCCACAAAATACAAGTCGATGCTGATGGCCCTGGGATTTCCCGCGGCAATGTGTCGCAACACCTGGGGATGAAACTGGCGCAGTCTCCAGAGGTCACCAGCATCGCGGATCACCACTCCCTGTGGTTTGAACGCCTCTTCAATTCCCTCGTCAATGGAAACCAGCGCAATATCGGGATGGACCGCCTCCTGGTGAATGACGTATCGCCAATCTCCCAGCCCCTGAAATCCCAGAAAATCAAAGAGCGCGAAGGCGGACAAAAAAACCACCATCACATTCAGATACATGATGGACGTGACCCGAGGATGCACGCCATGGAGCCATCGGCGCATTGACTCCGAACGCTGTCGGACGAGGCGTTGAAGGAGAGACATGCCTCCCGGCGCAACCAGGGCGAGAAGCAAGCACAAAACGCCCATCAGCTGGGCGCCAAACCGAAAGGCCAGCGAAACGAACAACGCGGCCAGCCCGAGTCCGCATCCGCTCACCAGCAAGGTGGGCGCCATCCTGGCCGGCGCTTCAATTTCCTCCGGGGCCGCGGGGCGTTCGATGACGGCGGTGGCCACTTCGGTGGGAACCAGGCCGAGGTCCTTCATCGCTCTGAGATCGTCGACGAGCTCCGACGCCGTTTGATACCGGCGGCGGGGATCCCGGGCCAAACACTTCCCGATCACCGGACGCCAAAGCTCGGGGATCCCATCCACCGGCGGAGGCCAGGCCTCCGGGTTGTGCTCGATGATCTCGGCAACGGTCTCTCCCATAATGGAGAGCGAGCCGGTCAACATCTCACAGAGGACGACGCCCAGAGAGAAAATATCGCTCCGCTCATCCACATCAGCCGTCAATCGCTGCTCGGGGGACATGTACTTGGGCGTGCCGAACGTGACCCGTGGCACCGTCAAGTCCACGAGCATGGTCTGCGTCTCGCCCGTCCCCGAAGCTTCGGATGGCTCCATCCGCTTGGCCAATCCAAAATCGAGGACTTTGACATGGCCATTGGAACCGATCATGATATTGGCCGACTTGATGTCTCGATGAATGACGTGATGCTCGTGGGCATAGGCCAGCGCTTCGGATGCTTCCAGGGCCAGGCGATACACGTCGGCGGGCGGGAGGGGGCCTCGCTGAACCCTGTCCAGAAGACGTTCCCCTTCGATGTATTCCATCACGATGAAAATCCGCCCATCCTCTTCGATGACATCGTGAAGCGTAGCAATGTGCGGATGATTGAGTTGAGCCAGGAGACTCGCTTCGCGCAGGAATCGAGATTTCGCCGTTTCATTCCCCAGCGCCTCCCGGTGAAGCTCCTTGATGGCCACGATCCGTCCCAATTTCGCGTCCCGGGCTTTATAGACCCGACCCATCCCCCCCTCTCCCAGTTCGGTCAAGGGGTGATACCGACCGGCGATGACCGTCGCTCCCGAATTGACGACCGAAGGCGACTCGTCAGGCGCAACCGCTGTTGCCTCTTCGATCTGCTCCAAGGCGGCGAGGAGTTCGTCCATGGATTGAAATCGCTGACCAGGATCCTTGGCCAGGGCTTTCCGTATTACGGGCTCCATCTGCGCAGGAGCATTGGCATAGCGAGTCACCGGTGCAGGATCCACGTACATGGTGGCTGTGATGCGGTCCACCACGGTCTTTCCGGGAAACGGCGTCTCACCGGTGATCATCTCGTAAAGAACGACGCCGAACGAGAAGATGTCCGCACGGGCATCTGCCGGCGCGCCCTTCCATTGCTCGGGAGCCGTATATCCCGGCGTCCCACCGGCAAAGCCCTGCTGGGTCAGCCACACCGATTCGGCCTGAACCGTCTCCTCCATAGTGGAGTCCATGGGAGGGATCTGTTTGGCCAACCCGAAGTCGAGCACCTTGGCGCGTCCATCCGACATCACTTTGATGTTCTCCGACTTGATATCGCGATGAATCACTCCCTGGTGATGGGCGGCCGACAACGCCGCGGCAATCTGACGACCCAGCGCGAGCGCCTCTTTCAGCGGCAACGGGCCTCGGGCCACTCGTTCTCGCAACGTCTCTCCCTCGACGTACTCCATGACGATGAAGGTCTCTTCTTCCGCCTCGAAAATGTCATAGATGGTGGCAATCCCGGGATGGTTCAACTGCGCCGCCAATCGCGCCTCGCGCAAAAATCTTCCCTTCGCTTCCGCATCGCCCAGGGAACCCGAGAGAAGCCTCTTGATGGCCACCAACCGCTTCAGTTGAAGATCCCGGGCCTTCAAGACTTCGCCCATCCCGCCTCGACCTAGCGTCCCGAGGATCTCGTATCGAGAGAGTATATGAGAGCGCATAGGCTATCCCCTACTGGAGTGAGTGAACAGGCGGTTCTTCCCCATCAACTCTAACGAAATCGCATTCACTGCTGACACGCGCCGCTCACTGGAAATGATGGTAATAGAGATCATGCGACGATGTCAAACCCCCACCGAACGCGAACGGCGAGTCGAACGTGTGCCCGGGGTGCGGCGTTGAAGGAGACGGTGATGAGATCGAACTCTGGCCGGCCCATCGGGCACCATGCTCATTCACTCTCACCAAGAGGCCCGACCATGCGGAAGGAACCGACGCTGCACATCCTCGTGGATCCTGACAACGTTGGAGGCCCGTCCCCGGGTTATCGCCGTCCTTGACACGTTCTCAACACATTCTCTAAACTCTGTTTTTGGAGCCGGCGTAGCTCAGTTGGTAGAGCAGTCGATTCGTAATCGACAGGTCATCGGTTCAAGTCCGATCGCCGGCTCCAGCGGGTCTTAGCCGGCCAATGCAGCATCGGTCAAGAACAGGAATGCCCACACTGACATCCGATGAATGAACGACGAACTCTCCTGATCACCCTTGGCATTGCGGTTACCGGAGCGGATGAGCATCTGCAGGTCCCCCCGTCGGCGGCTGGACCGGACATTCCAAAGGAGACGGATCCCGATCCCAGAGGTTGGGCCTTTTGAACATGAACACTCAGCGCCTGGTGAAAGTTTCAGTATACGCCCAAACGGATATTGGCCGGGTTCGGCAGAATAACGAAGACAACTTCCTCATCGCCGATCTGACCGAGCGGATGTATCGAACGGCGGCCACCCAGGATCACCACTCGGTGGTCACAGCGGCGTTCAATATTGGCGAACGCGGATTTCTGGCTGCCGTGTCTGATGGGATGGGGGGAGCGCTGGCCGGAGAGGTCGCCAGTCACCTGGCTGTCAACGCCGTCCCCCTATGGATGGAAAAACTGCAACAAGATTCCCAGACCAGCCGATTCCCGTTCAGCGAGCAGTTCCGCCTGGCCGTGGAACAAACTAACAAGCTCATCTACAAACAGAGTCAATCCTCGCCTCAACTCGTGGGCATGGGAGCGACATTCACCGGGGCAGCCTTCTTCCAGGGGCAGCTCTACCTCGCCCAGGTGGGCGATAGCCGCGCCTATGTGGTGCGCGATAATCGCATCATTCAAGCGACCAAGGATCAATCGCTCGTCGAACAGTTGGTCGAAGCCGGTTATTTGACCGAAGAACAGGCCCGCGAGCATGCGTACAAGAACGTGATCCTTCAGGCGCTGGGAGCCCAACCAGATACGGCAGTGATTATGGATCGGCTGACCGTTTTCCAAGATGATATTCTCGTCCTGTGTAGCGATGGTCTGTCGAACAAGGTTCGCGACGCCGAGATGCTCGATATTCTCTCCCGGAGTCGAACTCTGGAAGAAGCCGGTCGACGACTCATCGAACTGGCCAACGAGAGGGGAGGAGAGGATAATATCACGGCGGTCATCTGCCGTTTTCAGGGAGAGACACTGCCCCGGTCGAGTTCGCCACCTTCATTCGACCTGGAGAGGATCGAGCGACGCGAGGACCTCCCGCTCGAACTCACCACCATACCGTTCAGCGCCGACGAACTATTGACCGAAGCCCTGGAGCATTCCGATCACCCCTCTGAAGAAGACATCCCCGATCCCCAGCGCGAACCGGATGATGACCCCGCTTCGAGAATGAACGCCCGGGACGACAATCCTCGGCATTCAGAAAGAACCCTGGAACGGTATATCGCTCACCTCATGATCGGCATCCTCATCCTCATCTTTCTGGGAGCGGCGTGGGCCGTGGCGTGGTACCTCAAGATCCGAGAAGAAGGCCATCAGGAGCGCCCCGAACCTTCGGCCCACCCCATGGCCAGGCATAAGCCCTTCTTTCCCCTCACTCATCCATGGACCGCGCTGCCGAGACCATTGCCCTCCCCACGCATGGTGTGATTCTCCCTTATCGATCTCCCCGAAAATCGGCATCACGGCTGCCGGAAAGCCCGGTTGCTCCGGGATTCTCTCGTCGGATATAATGAAATGTATCGCGTTCGGCGCAAAACAGCGGTTCTGTTGATGACTCATTGACACACCCGAGAGGAGCAAGTCCATGGAAGCGAGGAAACAATTGCAGGTCGCTCTTGATGAGGAGATGCGGCGAAGCTATCTCGACTACGCCATGTCGGTGATCATCGGTCGGGCCCTGCCCGATGTTCGGGATGGATTCAAGCCCGTTCACCGCCGCATCCTCTGGGCGATGCACGAACTGGGGAACACGCATAATAAACCTTATAAGAAGAGCGCCCGCATCGTCGGTGACGTGATCGGGAAATACCACCCTCATGGTGACGCCGCCGTCTACGAAACCATCGTCCGTATGGTCCAGCCATTTTCCATGCGATATCCCCTCATTGATGGCCAAGGAAACTTCGGGTCGATCGATGGAGATGAAGCGGCGGCTATGCGCTATACGGAAGTCCGGCTGAGCCGCATTACGACTCAGATTCTGGCCGATATCGACAAAGATACCATCGACTTTCAGCCCAATTATGACGAATCGCTTCGAGAACCGACGGTTCTTCCCGTCCGCTTTCCCCACCTGCTGGTCAATGGGAGTTCGGGCATTGCCGTGGGTATGGCCACCAATATCCCGCCGCACAACCTCGGGGAGATCATCGATGCCACTATCCATCTGATTCGACATCCCGACGCCAGCATCAAGACGCTGATGAAGTATGTCCCCGGACCGGATTTCCCGACGGGCGGTTTCATTTATGGGCGCGATGGGATCAAACAAGCCTACGAAACGGGTCGAGGAACCATCATCATGCGAGCCCGAGCGGCTATCGACCGAATCGGTCGAGGGAGCGCCCAGCGCGATGCCATCGTCGTTACTGAAATCCCCTATCAGGTCAACAAGGCGAAGCTCGTCGAAAAGATCGCTCAACTGGTAACCGCTCATAAGATCGAGGGCATCGCCGACTTGCGCGATGAGTCGGACCGGGAAGGGATGCGTATCGTCATCGAGCTGAAACGGGATGCCGTCCCGAAGATCATCCTCAACAAACTCTACAAGCTGACTCCCATGCAGACCAACTTCGGGGTTATCAACCTGGCCATCGTCCACGGTCAGCCCCGGGTGCTGAATCTCAAAGAGACGCTCGAAGAGTTCATCAATTTTCGCCGCGAAGTCGTCCGGCGTCGGACGACGTACGAATTGAATAAAGCCGAAGCACGAGCTCATATCCTGGAAGGGCTCAAGCGGGCTCTCGATCACATCGATGCTGTCATCAAACTGATTCGCGCCGCCCGATCAGCGTCGGAAGCCCGCCAGGGATTGATGGAGCGATTCGGTTTCACCGAGAAACAGGCCCAGGCCATCCTCGATATGCAACTCCAGCGGCTCACCAGTCTGGAACGACAAAAGCTGGTCAACGAGTACAGAGAGATCATCAAGAAGATCGCCGAATTGAAGGAGATCCTGGACAATGAACAGGTGCTCATGAACGTCATCGTGGATGAGTTACGAGCGATCCGCAAGGAGTTTGCCGATGCGCGCCGGACTCAGATCATCGATCAGGAGGCCGAATTCACGCTGGAAGATTTGATCCCCGACGAAGAGGTTGTCATCACGGTCACGCACGCCGGATTCATCAAACGCACGCCGCTGAAGGCATTTCGTCATCAAGGTCGAGGAGGGCGAGGGCGATATGGGATCACGCTTCGAGGTCACGATTTCGTCACCCATGTCTTTGTGGCCACGACGCATAGTTACATCATGGTGTTCACCAGTGAGGGCAAAGTGTACAACCTGAAAGTTCACGAGATTCCCGAAGCGGCGCCCGCCAGCCGGGGTAAGGCCATCGCCAGTCTGGCTCGGATCAGCTCCAAAGAGAAAGTCGCCGGCGTGATTGCCGTTCGGGAGTTCACCGATGATAAATATGTCGTCATGGTGACGAGAAAAGGGATCCTCAAAAAGACGCAACTCTCCGAATTCGGTAATTTGAGATCCAGCGGCCTCATCGCCATGTCCGTGGATCCCGATGACGAATTGATCAGCACCGAAGTCACCGACGGAAAGATGAAGATCTTCCTGGCCACTCACGATGGATTGGCCATTCTTTTCGATGAATCCCATGTACGTCCTATGGGCCGTCCGGCCAAGGGCGTCCGGGGCATCCGACTGCGACCGGGTGACTACGTGGTGAGCGTCTGCGCCGTGAGGGGAGATGAGCAAATCCTCTCCATCACCGAGAAAGGTTATGGCAAACAAACGCCGCTCGGCGAATACCGGCTCCAATCGCGTGGCGGCAAGGGCGTTCTCAATGTGAAGACGACCGAACGAAACGGGAAAGTCGTCGCCGCCATGCCCGTCACTCAGGACGATCAGATCATGGTCATTACGACCCAAGGGAAGGTGGTGCGGGTCGATGTGGCGAGCATTCGAGAGACGGGGCGTTATGCTCAGGGCGTTCGCGTGATAACGTTGGGCGAGAATGATGAAGTGGCTTCGGCCTCGCTGGTCGGTCGGGGAAGAGAGCAAATCGAACCGTGAGTGATGCGGGATGTCCCGGACGACCGCTCACTCGTTGGCTCAGAATCGCACCGTTATCCGGACATATTCTCCGGGGATGATGCCTCGACTCCACGCCGGGAGATCTCGTCCGGTTCGCCTTCGACCCATCGGCTCCCATCCTCAAAGAACTCCCGTTTCCAGATGGGAACGATCTTTTTCAACCGGTCAATCGCATACTGACAGGCCTCGAAAGCGGCTCGCCGATGGACCGACGTGACGGCGATGGCCACGCTCGTTTGACCGATTTCCACGCGACCCAGCCGATGGACGATCCCCAGGCGGTCGATCGGCCACTTTTCATGTACCTCGTGACCGATGCGCTGCATCATCCGCAGAGCCATGGGCTCATAGGCCTCGTATTCGAGATAGAGGACCGCTTTCCCCAGGGAATGATCGCGGACGACCCCCTCGAAGAGGACGACGGCGCCATCCCGATGGCGAAGCAAGCGACTCACCAACCCTCGAACATCGATCGGCTCCCGGGTGAGTTCGAAAACATCCTCATTCGTCCCTCCGCTCACCGGAGGAAACACGGCCAAGGTGTCCCCATCCGACAGCGCTTTGGAGCGATCGACGTATTCCTCATTCACGGCGACGAGCAGCCGATCGGCGAGTTCGTTGAGCTTCGGATGCCGCTCGTGGAGAACATCCAGAGCCATCTGCACGCTGGCCTTCTCGGGAAGCTGGAGTTGGATTCGATCGACGCCCACCAGTTCTCGACATCGACCGAACAAGCGCACCTGTAGACGCATCATGCTCATCCCCTTCACCCATCGAGAGTCAACGCTTCAGTTGAAGAATTTCTTTTTCCGTCCATTCCCCCGCATGGCTACGTGCTCGGCCGCCCGAGCCTCGACCTCATCAATGATCATCTCCAGATAACGCCGAACGACGTGCAATCGTTGTTCCGTATCCTCCATTTGAAGAACTTCCAACTGTTCCTCCGGCTCGGTCAACACCTCTGAAGCGATGGCGAACGAGAGCAGTTCCGGATCTGTAGGGAGCACATACCGAGATCGCGGAGCATCGCGGAGGATGCGCAAAGCCTCCAGGAATCGGAGATAAAGACTGGAGATCTCTTCGATCTCTTCATCCCGGATGTCTCTATCCTCTTTCTTATCTTCGAAGAATTCGACTCGAGCCATCAAATAGGGTTCCTGAGCCACATACTCCAGCGTCCGGTAGCGGCAAACGCCCACCGTCAGGATATTCGATCGCCCATCGGGCAACGGGACGACCGAGATGATGTCGGCAGCGCACCCGATGCTTCCCACCACGGGCACGACGACCATCCCGACCGCCGATTGGGGATGGTAGGTCAACCCGAACAGTCGCGTCCCCTTCAGGCAATCATCGAGCATTTGACGATAGCGCGGCTCGAAGATGTGCAGGGGGAGGACCATCGTCGGCATCAACACCACCGGAAGGGGGAAGATGGGGAGTCGCTCAATATGGGTAAGATCCTGATGCGTTTTCATCCGTTCACCCTCAGTACGGCCAGAAATGCCTCTTGGGGAATCTCCACCTTGCCGACCTTCTTCATTCGCTTTTTCCCCGCCTTCTGTTTCTCCAACAGTTTCCGCTTACGGGTCACATCTCCCCCATAGCACTTGGCCAGTACATTCTTGCGAAGGGCCTTCACCGTCTCCCGAGCGATGACCCGATGACCGATGGCTGCCTGGATGGGGACTTCGAACATTTGCCGAGGAATCAGATCCTTCATCTTCTGCACCAACTCTCGCCCGCGGGCATATGCCTGATCCCGATGAACGATGACCGATAAGGCATCGACCGACTGTCCCCCCACCAGAATATCGAGTCGAACGAGATCGGCCGGGCGATATCCAGCAGGTTGATAGTCGAAGGAGGCATATCCTTTGGAGACGGATTTCAGGCGATCATAGAAATCAAAAACGATTTCACCCAATGGCAACTCATAGGTTAACAAGACGCGCGTCGGGGAGAGATATTCGAAATGTTTCTGCACGCCGCGTCGCTCACCGAGCAGCCGCAGGAGCGGACCCACATACTCGTTGGGCGTCGTGATCATCGCTTCGATGATCGGTTCCTCGATGACGTCGATCTGGCCGGCATCGGGCAACTTGGCCGGATTATCGACATCCAGCCACTCGCCTCTCCGCGTCAACACCCGGTAGCGAACGCTAGGGGCGGTGATGATGAGCTCCAGATCGAATTCCCGCTCCAATCGCTCGCGAACGATCTCCATGTGAAGAAGACCGAGAAACCCGCAACGAAAGCCGAATCCCAGGGCCAGAGACGTCTCCGGTTCATAAAACAACGAAGCGTCATTCAACCGTAGTTTATCCAGAGCCTCGCGGAGCTTTTGATAGCCGGTCTCTCCCATGGGATAGAGCCCGGCAAATACCATCGGTTTGATCTCTCGAAAGCCGGGAAGCGGCTTTGGCGTTGGACGACTCGACTCGGTCACCGTATCCCCAATCTTCACATCGGTGATCGTTTTGATATTGGCCACCACGAACCCCACTTCCCCGGCGGCGAGTTGGTCGACGGGCTGCGGCCGCGGCGTGAGGACGCCCAATCGTTCCACCTCGTAATCCCGCCCCGTAGACATCAAGCGGATGCGATGGCCCGGCCTGAGAATGCCGTCGAACACGCGCACCATGACGATCACGCCCTGATAGGCATCGAACCAGGAATCGAAAATGAGCGCTTTCAGTGGCGCATCCACATCCCCATCGGGTGGCGGGATATGCCGAACAATGGCTTCCAGAACGTCTTCCGTTCCCTCCCCCGTTTTGGCGCTGGTGAGAATGGCCTGACGAGTATCCAGTCCAATGACCGTCCGAATCTGCTCCAGGACTTTGTCCGGCTCGGCCGCCGGGAGATCGATCTTGTTCACCACGGGAATGAGTTCCAGATCGTTCTCCACGGCGAGATAGGCATGGGCCAGCGTTTGGGCCTCCACCCCTTGGGAGGCGTCGACGACCAACAACGCCCCCTCACAGGCGGCCAGACTTCGGGAGACTTCATAAGAGAAATCGACGTGTCCAGGCGTGTCGATGAGGTTCAGAAGGTAGACGTGCCCATCCCGGGCTCGATATTGGAGACGAACGGCATGAGCCTTGATGGTGATGCCGCGCTCGCGCTCCAGATCCATGGTGTCCAGAACCTGCTCGACCATCTCGCGCTGATGAATGGCGCCCGTCCATTCCAGCAGGCGATCCGCCAACGTCGACTTCCCGTGATCGATATGGGCGATGATGGAGAAATTGCGTATCTTCCCGGCGTTCATCGGGCATCCCCACTCCGCTGGAGATCGCGCGCCAACATGGCTCCACCGATGAGAGTGGCCTGCCCTCCCAATGGCGAGCCGACGATACGACAACGCTCTTGAGGAATCCACCGCGCCCGGCTCTCCGTCTCGGCAATGACCGGCTTCAGGAACAAATCGCCCGCGACCATCACTCCTCCGCTCAAAATGACCATGTCCAGGTTGAGGAGGTTGAGCAGGTTGGCAATGGCCACTCCCACCCAACGACCGGTCTGCTCCAGCATCATGAGAGAGAAATCATCCCCATCCAAGGCTTCCATGGCGATGCGCTCCGGCGTCAACTCCCCTCGGCCGGGGAGGGCGAGCGAGGAGAGCGACGATGAACGATCCCGGAACAGGCGCTCCTTAGTTCGACGGACGAGATTGGGGCCCGAGGCGATGGTTTCCAAACACCCCACATTCCCACAACGACATTCCAATCCATCGGGATCAACGGTCATATGTCCCAATTGTCCCGCGAGGCCCAGCGCTCCCCGATAGATGAGCCCATCGAGGATCAAGCCGGCTCCCACGCTCGTCCCCAGATGAATATACACCAGATTCGACGCGTCTCGGCCTATCCCACACCGATATTCGCCATAGGCGGCTAACCGCACGGCATTGTCCATCACCACCGGCACGCCGATGCGATCCACTACATCCTCGCTCAGTCGAAACCCTTCGATGGCCGGAAGGTCGGGAGCCCATTCCACGCGTTGGCTCTCCCAGTTCACCATGCCCGGCATCCCGATACCCACCCCGGCGACGGTCCTGCCATGATGCGAGGCTCTTTGCTTCAACTCAGCGATGATCTCGACGACGGTGTTGAGCATCTCCGAGACACTGTCCACCGAGGCTTCGCGCTCGTCTACTTCCAGGATCTCTCCTCTCACGTCAACGAACGCCGCCTTGAAAAGACCATCATCAACATGCAATCCAATGTATCCCCGTCGATCATCCATATCAGTCATCACTGCTTGGGTCGAAAACCCCAACACACCTATTATGACAGAATGGCCTCCATTCTACAAAGGCCACGCCGAGAACAGGGCCGGGCTTGCCCCTATGATCCCATCACGGCCAACGGGCGAGGATTTTCCACCCGGAGGGAAGCACAGCCGCTGCCAACATGCCTTTGACGATATCACCGGGAAGGAAGGGAATGACGCCCAACATGAGGACGCGATCGACGGGCACATATCGGATCAACCAGAGAGCGCCGAGACTGAGAATGATCGCCTCCCCGACCATCATCATCAACAGGGCCTTCCCCCAACGACGGTCCCATCCACGCTCGGCCAAGATCCCCACCACATAAGCCGCGGGAATGTATGCCACGAGGTAGCCACCCGTGGGACCCCACAGATGGAACCACCCGCTCGATCCCCCGGCGAAGAATGGCAACCCCGATGCGCCCTCGAGCAGATAAAAGACGATGGTCAACGCGCCATAGCGAGGTCCGAGCAAGGCGCCGGCCAGGAGGACGGCAAACGTCTGCCCGGTGATGGGGACGGGGGTGAACGGAAGCGGGATCGCCACCTGGGCCATGAGCGCAATGATGCCACTGAATACCAGCGCTACGATGAGCTTTCGCGTTCCCTGGATCGAGGGCCAGATGACATCGATCAGCGTTGCACGTTGGATAGCTGTTGCCATAACAAGTTCACTCCACGGAGATTCTCTTGGTTTCGAAAATACCGCATCGCCGCGCCCGCCCCACCAGAAAGACGAACGTCGGCGGGAACATCACCAGACAAAGGAGCAGATTCCCATCGCCCAAAAAATGGGATTCGCCAAGGAGAGACCGTATGAGCAACCCGAGAGCCAAGGAGCCGAGGAATCCCCCAATCAGGAACATCCATGCTTCGGCGCGAGTGAACGGCTTCCCCAGTTCCTGGTAGGGATCCATCAGCGAAATGGTACTGTCTTCGTCAAAGGTGTAATAGTTGAGCGAGAACCGAATATTACTGATCAGATCCCGAATGCCCAACCCCACCAGCACGAGCCATATCACCCACCCCATCCAGCTCAGCGACTCGAAGATGGGTGGGCGAACGAGCGCGGCGAGAAACGTGGAGAAGAACAACGCCACTACGGTGGTCACCGTGATCTGACGTGCTCGCGTTTCCTCGGCATCCTTTCGCAACAAGTCATTGACGATCTCATCGATTCGCCGCTCGATCAACTCTTCTCGTATCTTTCGACGCCGATACTCGTCCAGATCAATGAGCGCCCCCCGGTCATACAACGACCTCAACCGAGGATCGCTCAGTATACGATAGGCCTCGGCAATGCGCAGGAAATCATCGTGCGCCGTGGGAGATCGATTCACGTCGGGATGGTACATCCGGGCCAACCGTCGAAAGGCCGCCCGAATCTCCTCCTGGCTGGCCGTAGGTGGGACACCCAAGGTTTTATATGGATTGGCCATCTCGGCTGCTCCCCTCATAATATAGCACGGCTCTCACCAATGCTGAATAGCGAGAACCCCGGATAGGGCGTCAGGTGAACGTTGGTCGTTCCCGCCCGCGAGCCCTGAAAGGACCACATGGCGAAAACGCGCGGGGCTCGACCAGCTTGCGGTCGGCCCACTGCATCCTGGGCGCCTTCGGTCGTCGACGGAAGGGTCCGTCCCTCCGGGACCATGACGCTCATCCCTCTTCGGTGGGCGACGGATGGTGCTGGCCGAGCTGCTCGGCGAGATGAACCAACGTCCGGACGCCAATCCCGGTCGGTCCCGTGGCCAGATAAGGTTTCTTCTCCTCCAGCCAGGCCGTCCCAGCAATATCGATATGCGCCCAAGGAATGCCCTGAACGAACTCGCTCAGAAACGATGCCGCGGTGATGGTGCCCGCTTTTCGCCCGCCGATGTTCTTGAGATCGGCGATCTCGCTCCTGAGCTGATCGCGATAGGCGTCGTCCAGTGGGAGTCGCCAGAGGCGCTCGCCTGCGGCTTCGCTGGCCCGGATGACCTCGGCGAGGAATGGCTCATCGTTGCCCAACACGGCAGCATACACGGATCCCAGAGCGACGACGCAGGCCCCGGTCAACGTCGCCAGATCAACGACGCGCCTGGCCCCCAATTGACAGGCGTAGGTCAGAGCATCGGCCAGGATGAGCCGGCCTTCGGCGTCGGTATTGATGACTTCGATCGTTTTTCCACTGAGGGAACGGACGACATCTCCTGGCTTCTGCGCGCGGCCGCTGGGCATATTTTCTGCCGCCGGAACGATCCCCATCACCGGAACCGGAGGGCGAAGTTGGCCGATGGCGCGCATCGCTCCCAGGACCGCCGCCCCTCCGGCCATATCGTATTTCATCTGCTCCATCCCTTTGGGTGGCTTCAGTGAAATCCCCCCCGAGTCGAAAGTGATTCCTTTGCCGACGAACGCCACGGGGCTGCGCTGGTCAGCACGAGGTTCTTCGGGCACATATCGAAGGATGATCAACTTGGCGGGCTCATCGCTGCCCCGGGCCACGGCCAGCAGAGCGCCCATGCCGAGTTCCCGCATCTGCTGCTCGTCCAGTATCTCGATATCCAGGTTGAATCGAGAAGCCATCTCCCCGGCACGAGAAGCCAATTCCGCAGGAGTCAGAATGCTCGACGGCTCATTGACCAGGTTGCGCGCGAAGTTGGTCGCCTTGGCCAGAATCTGACCTCGATGGAGTGCCCGTTCCAACGCGTCCAGCGATCCCTCGGCAGCGATGACGATCTCCTCGAGAAATCGCTCGTCCTTTTCCTGGGTCTTGTAGGTGCCCACGTCAAACAGGCCCAGGAGAACGCCCTCCACCGCTGCCCGTGCGCTCGGCTCTAATGCCCATTCGGAACGACAGAAGAACCCCATCGATTTCAACCCTCTCTCTTTGAGGTATCGCGCCGCCGTCCCCGCAGCACGCCGAACGCCCTCCGAAGTCGACTGTTCCTTCTTCCCTCCTCCGACGAGGAGAACCCGACGAGGGCGCATGGCGACCGGTTGATGAATGTAGGTGATCTCATCGGGCTTGCCGCGAAGCTCACTGGATGCGATCAAGGAACCAACGATGCCGTTGGTCCGCTCGTTGAGCTCCCCCATGATCGGCGTATTCTCCGGCGTTTCCTCCTCGAATACGACCATGGTGAGCACGTCTACATCAAGCTCATGGAATGGTCTCCGATGTCCTTTGATCTCCATACGCCTCCTTGCCTAACCTGAATGAGTGCAAGAGGACATCTCGCGCCCGGTCATCTTCATCGGCCATCACCGGGCCCGAGCCCGCGGTCACTCCGTCAAAGAGCAACCGGTGACACAACGCCACGTCCTCGCGTCCCCTCACCACCGTTCATCGTCACTCATATCTGACCATCGGCCTCTCCCCCTCATGATACACCGACTGGCCGGGGGAACCCAAGGGAGACCCGCTCGCCTCAGCCGCTGGGGACACGTCGCTGGAAAAGCCGGGATGCCGGCGCCAGACGCCGAAGCGTCGTTCACCGCCGTCGC
>RFHM01000220.1 GCA_003696865.1 Acidobacteriota bacterium
CCGTGACTATGGAAGCCAATTAGACGAGGAGCAGCGCGCGGAATTGAAAGGGCGGCTGGAGGTGGCACACAAGAACGTCGCCGAGCGGTTGGGCGCCGCCTACACGTATGTGGCTCGCATCGAAGGACAAAAAGTCACCGTGGCGGAGTTGGCCGAACCCAAGTCGAAGTTCGAAGAGCACTTGCAAGAAGTCTGGCGACAGGTGGTCGAAGATGAGGAATGGGTGCTACGACGCGTCGGCATGATCACTTTAAAACAGGTGGGCCTCGTGCCCACTGAGGGCGGCATCAGAGTCAAGGACGCGGTGGAAGCCTTCTTACGCTACACGGATAAGCCGATGATCGCTTCTCCGCAGGCCGTGTTCGATGGGCTCAAGCAGGCATGTCGAGAGAAGCTCATTGGCCTGGGGCTGGGAATCAATCCAAACAACCTGCAACGGAAGTGGTGTGGCGAAGAGGTTTCGCTCGATCCCAATGAAGAAGGATTGTGGATCATCCCACCATTCGAGCCGCAGGCGGAATCCGTTGGTGGCGAGGTAGGGCCCACTCAACCCGGACCCCCGCGGGTGTCTCAAGGGCCTGTAACTCCTCGGTCCACCTCCCCGTCGCCTCCAACTGAAGGCACTGCTGCAGCACCAGCCCGTCCAATCAAACGGATCACCATTCGAGGCACAGTTCCCCTGGAGAATTGGACCGACGTCTTCCGCGCCTTCATCGGCCCAACTCGAGGGATGAATCTCAAGCGATTGAAACTGGGGATTGATTTCGAAATGGAGGTGCGCGACGATCAGGCGTTGGAGGAAACCGATCCCAAAGTCAAAGCGATGAAAGAGGCAGCAAACCAGTTGGGGTTGGAAATAGATATGGAGTGAAACCCGACAATACATCCAGAGACGACGGCATCACGATATGATGAATCCTCGCCTTCAAAACATGACCATCCCGCCATCCACGTTGATGGCTTGTCCATTGATGCCTTGCGCGATGTCGCTGGCCAGAAGGACGGCGACGGCGGCGACCTCCTCCGGTTTGATCAGTCGATTCTGAGGACTCATCTTCTCCAATGTCTGACGAGCCTCTTCCTCGGACATCCCCGTGCGCGAGGCAATGTTGGCGACGCTGGCGTCGGTCATAGGCGTATCCACGAATCCCGGACAGATGGCATTCACGGTGATGCGGTAACCGGCCAGTTCCAGAGCCAGCGCCCGCGTCAACCCCAATACCCCATGCTTGGCGGCCGTGTAGGCGGCGATATACCGCCCTCCAACCTTGGAAGCGACCGAGGCGATATTGATGATGCGCCCGCGCCGACGTTCGACCATACCGGCGACGAACGCTTTAGTCACGTAATACACGCTGGTCAGGTTCACGGCCAGCATCTCGTGCCATAACTCGTCGGGGTGGGTGAGGAACTTGTGACTCTCGCCTCGACCGGCATTATTCACCAGAATGTCAATCGGACCGAATTCATCGTTCACCTTCGCGGCCATCTGCCGAACGCGCTCGGGATCGGTGACATCGCACGGTATGGCCAACGCCGCCCGCCCGCCCTTCCGAATCGCTTCGGCCACGGCGGCGATATCCTCCGACGAACGAGCGCAGACGACGACATCGGCGCCCGCCTCGGCCAACGCCAGCGCTATCGCTCGCCCGATGCCCCGACCGGCGCCGGTCACCAGCGCCTTCTTGCCACTCAGATCGATCGATGGATTCATTTCATATTGCCTCTAATGTCCGGTAATCTCCCACGAGTATGCTCATTCGATGCACACCACAGAGGCTAACACGTCAACCACGAACACGATGCGGCGGAACGGAACCTTTGCGCACGGCGGATTCCAACACCTCAGCCACCCAAGCATTCAAACTCTTATTGGCCGTGCGTGCCGCCAGGTAGATCTGCCGGTGAAGGTCAGGGTCGATACGGACGGTAAATTTCCCCGAAAACGGTCTCTCGGGTTCCTCATTCCGCTCTCGACAGAACGCCAAATAATCTTCGATAGATTCCCTGAATGCCTTCCGCAACTCCTTCACCGATCGCCCTTCAAACGTAATGACATCACGAACATTAATGACCTCACCGTGGAAGACCCCCGCCTGGTCATCAAATTCCACCTTACCAATATAGCCTTTGTACTCCATCATGGCGTTATTCCCGCCTCTTTCAAAAATCTCCGAACGGACTTGACCATGCCTTTACCGACTTCCTTCCGAGAATGTGGCCGATGAAACACGGCTCGAACACCTCTCAAAGCCACGCGAACGCGCGACCCTCTTCCCTGGGAAATTTCCGCGCCCAATGCTCTCAGTAGCGCTTCAATATCCTTCCAAGCAATATCTCCTCTACTCGGCGTCTCGAAGACCGCCTCCAGCGTTCTTCGATGCTTCTTCCTCACAGTGTCATGGTATCACTTCGTGATATCAGCGACAAGATGCCCGTTCCATCTGATGGTCAGGCGCATTAATAAGCGAGCAAATACCGCGCCGCTTCCAGGATCTTATCCACCGTGGGAATCATGGCCATCTCCAGCGTGGGACTGAACGGCGAAGGGACATCCAGCGAAGCTACGCGCATGATCGGGCCATCCAGATACTCGAACGCTTCGTGCGAAATCAATGCCGCCACCTCGGCACCGAATCCGGCCGTGAGGTTCGCCTCGTGGACGATGAGCACTTTATTGGTCTTCTTCACGCTGTCCAGTATAGTCTGTTTGTCCAATGGGACCAGCGAACGCAGGTCGACCACTTCTACCGAGGCGCCCTCGCGCTCCAGTTGCCGGGCAGCCGCGACACACAGATGAACGGTGGCTCCATAGCTGATGATCGATAAATCCTGCCCAATGGTGCGCAGCGCCGCCAATCCGATGGGAACGACGTACTCGCCTTCGGGCACCTCTTCGCGATAATGTCGATAGAGAAACTTGTTCTCCAGATAGATGACCGGATTGTTGTCCCGGATGGCGGCAATGAGCAATCCTTTGGCGTCCTTGGCCGTGGCCGGCAAAACCACTTTCAATCCCGGCGCGTGAGCGAACCAGGCTTCCGGATTTTGCGAATGATAGGGACCGGCATGCACGCCACCGCCACACGGTCCGCGAAACACCACCGGCATGGGGATGCCCCACCGGTAGTAGCACTTTCCGGCGTAGTTCACAATTTGATCGAACGCGCAACTGATGAAATCGATGAACTGAAACTCGACGACGGGCCGAAAACCAACGGTGGCGGCGGCACAGGCGGCTCCCGTGAATCCGGACTCGGAAATCGGCGTATCGATGACCCGCTCGGGCCCGAACTCTTCCAGAAAGCCCTGCGTGACTTTGAACGCGCCACCGAACACGCCGATATCTTCTCCCAGGATGAACACGCTGGGATCGCGTCGCATCTCATACCGCAGCGCGTCGCTGATGGCTTGGAGATAGGTCATTCGTGCCATCTATACATGCCCTCCTACTGACGTTTCCGAGGTCAATGTGTCTCGCTCCTGAAGAAGGCGTCGCGCGTCGTTCTCCAGGATGAGCTGTAAATCCCCGCGCGACCCGGCCAGCCACAACTCATCGACCACGCACAGGTCGGCGCGACCGGCGGCCAAAATGGTATTGATCTGACTGGAGGTGATGATGTGGCCGGCCACCATGGTCCGAATGCCCGCTTCGTTCCGCACCCGATCGCTCGCCGAGGCCAGAAAACTGCGGTGGTAGACGGGCCGGGCCTCGGGCACCGTCTGACCGGCCAAGACCTCCACCATGTCACACCCCTGCTCTTTGAGCGCTCGCGCCACGGCCACCGCCTCATCGACATCGAAACCGCCGGCCACCCAATCGGTCACCGAGAGGGCCACCACCAGCGGTTTCTCCTCCGGCCAGACGGCGCGCACCGCCGCCAGCACCTCCAACGGAAACCGCAGGCGATTCTCCAGCGCCCCCCCATACTCGTCCGCGCGCACATTGGTCAGCGGCGAGAGGAAACTGGCCAGCAAGTAGCCATGCGCCATGATGAGCTCCAGCGCGTCGAACCCCGCCTCATCGGCCCATCGAGCCGCCGCCACGAACGCCTCCCGCACCCGGTCCATGTCGTCGCGATCCATCTCCCTGGGCACCGGACTCCGCGGCGTGTACGGGATCGGCGACGCCGAGAGTAGTGGCCATCCTCCTTCCCGGAGCGGCCGATCGATGCCCGCCGATCGCGGTCGCGTGGCCCCACGCCGCCCGGCATGATTCAACCGCAACATCATCTTGGCCCCCGAACGCGCGTGCACCAGATCCACCAGACGCTTCCACCCCTCCACCTGCTCCGGCCGATAGAGCCCCAAACATCCCGGCGTGATGCGCCCATCGGCCGATACCGCGGTCAACTCGGTCAGCACCAGGCCCGGACCACTCATGCCCAGACGAACCAGTTGCTGGACGTGCCCCTCATCGGGCATCCCCTCATCAGCCTCCCCTCGCGGCATCGGCGAGATGACCACTCGATTGCCCAGTCGCATCCCCCGCACCCGCAACGGCGCAAACAGCGGCGGCGGCGCCACCATCACCGACGGCGGCACCTCCACCTCCTCGGCCACCCGACCGGCAAACCACCGATCCACGGCGCTCACCAACCGCGCATCCCGCAGCTTCAGATCATCGTAATCGATGCGCCCACTCCGGGTCAGCAGATTGAAGACGAATTGCTCCGGCTCGAAATCGGCATACCGCTTGACGTGTTCAAAGTAGGTGGCACTCTCCCGCGCCGCCGCCTGAAACGCCTCCACCGGCGGCCGCCGCTCCATCTCGAAATCGGCCAGCGCCGCCTCGATGTCCTCCCCGTGGACTTCAAAGGCGTTGGCCAACGCAATGGCATCCTCCATGGCCAGCTTCGTCCCCGAGCCAATCGAAAAATGCGCCGTGTGCGCCGAATCGCCCAGCAACACGATATGGCCATGCCGCCACGTCTTGTTCTTCACGGTGACGAAACTGATCCACATCGATCGGTTCGACAGCACGCTCTGCCCCCGCAACTCCTCGGCAAACAGCCGATTGCAGTAGGCGATGCTCTCCTCCTCGCTCGCCCGATCCAACCCGGCTCGCCGCCAGGTCTCCTCATCACACTCCACGATGAACGTGCTCGTATAGCCATCGAACGGATAGGAATGCACGGTGAACAACCCGTGCTCGTTCTCCTTGAAGATGAACGTGAAGCAATCCAGCACCCGATGGGTGCCAAACCAGATGTATTTGCTCCGATGCACGTCCAACGTCGGCCGGAACACATCGGCGTAGGTCTTCCGGGTGATGCTATTGACGCCATCGGCGGCGATGACCAGATCATAGTCGTCGGTGAACGCCGACGGATCGTCCACCTCGGTGAAGAACTTCATGTGCACGCCCAACTCCTCACACCGCCTCTGCAGAATCTGCAGCAGCAACTTGCGCGAAATGCCCGCATAGACGTGCCCCTCACACCGCACCAACTCGCCGCGATAGTGGACGTCGATGGCATCCCAGATGACGAAATGGTCGGTGATGTCCTTGTACGTCTTGTAATCGGCTTCGCGAAACGCCGTCAGCGTGCGATCGGAAAAGACCACCCCCCAACCATACGTGGCATCGGGAGGATTGCGCTCGATGACCGTGATCTCATGGGCCGGATGGGCCTTCTTCATCAACAGACTGCAATAGAGGCCAGCCGGACCTCCTCCAAGAACGATGATCTTCATGAAACTCCCTCCAACGCGAGAAATCGGGGATGATGGCGCTGGGGGCCATCATCTCCGGCGCCCCATCCGTCGCTCCGAATGCCGAACAACGGACGATGCGCTCATCAATGCTCTTTTCATCCCACCTCCGGTTCACGCGATGACATCGGCCAACCGATCGAGTTGATCGAGATCGGCGATGGTGGGAAACAGGATGAGTTCGTCGCAGCCCTCTTCTTCGTATCCGCGAATGTACTGAGCGATGGCCTGCGGCGTGGTCAGCAGGCCGGCGGCAATCTTCTCGGCAAACGGTCCGGTGAACGCGTAGTAGTCCCGGAGATAATCGGCGCCCGCCTCGGCCCCCTCGCCCAAGGCGAAATACCCCTGACCCCAAAGCTGGGGCCGCCCGGGACGCTCGGCATCGGCCCAGGCCGCCAGCACGCGATGGGCGGCGCGGGCGAACGCTTTCGGTGGCCCGCCTCCATGCACATACCCATCGGCGTAGCGCGCCACCCGCGCGTAGGTCACGTCGCTGAATCCTCCCACCAGCACCTCCGGACCCCCCTGGCGCGCCGACCGGGGTCCTATGGCCCCCTCCTCCCAATAGGACCGCAATGCCGCCAACTGCTCCGACAGACGCTGACCCCGCGTCTTCATCTCCACGCCCGCCACGGCATAATCATCCTCGCGCGCCCCCACGGCCACGCCCAACACCAATCGCCCCCCCGACAGAGCATCCAACGACGCCGCCTGCTTGGCCAACAGCGCCGTGTTGCGCAACGGCGCGATGACGATGGTCGTGGCCAATCGCACGCGATGGGTCACACCGGCGGCCACCGCCAGAGCCGTCATCGGCTCGTAACAATCGTACACCAGTCGATCGAGGACGCCGAGACTGGAAAATGGTCCGGCATCGGCCCGTCGGGCCCACTCGATGATCAGATCCCCGGCCGTGCCGGGAATCGTCGCGGGAAGTCCTATTCCAATTCGCATGGCATGCTCCTCCTCGAAGAAATCAACACATAGCCACTCGCACCATGGGCTCATGAATGAGATTCAGAAATGCCCACCGCCGGTGGGTCGCTCCCGAGTGGCAGTCAACGATGGAATGGCAGGATTCTCGATGGGTTCGTACAGGTTCTTCCGATCTTCCGGTCGGGGATCGTGCGGCGAGGGGGCGAAGAGTCGATCGGTGACCGTCTCCGGCTTGGGATAAGGCAACGATTCGGCGTACTCGATGGCCGCATCCACTCGTCGCACGGCTTCTTCATCGAGGCGGTCGATCTCATCGGCGGCGATCTTGGCCCGATCCAACAACCAGCGATGGTACATGACGAGCGGATCGCGCTCCTCCCAGAAGGTGCGAAGCTCTTCGGGCACATAGGAGCAGTCATCATGCTCTCCATGCCCCCGCTGGCGAAACGTCTTGAACTCGATGAGCGCCGGCCCTTTTCCACTGCGGGCATGCTCGATACCGCGCCGCGCCGTCTCGATGACGGTGAACAGGTCGTTTCCGAACGCCATCTCGGCATAAATGTTGAACGCCGGCGCGCGATCGACCACGTTCTTGACCGGCATCTGCTTCTCCGGGGGCGTAGAGTAGGCGAACTGATTCACCTCGCAGATGATGACCAGAGGAAGTTTATGAATGGAGGCGAAATTGAGCCCTTCATAAAAATCGCCCGGACTGGTCGCCCCATCGCCGGTGAATGCCAGATAGATATTGGGTTGCCGCCGCATCTTGAAGGCCAACGCATATCCCGCGCCGGCGGGAATCCAGGAACCCATCGCCCCGTTGTGATACGGGGCGAGACCATAATTCTCCAGATCGGCCAGAAACAGGCCCAACTCGCGCCCATGGGATGGCGGTTGATCCTTACCCATCCAGCGGGCCATGACGTGCTCCGGTTGAACGCCGACGTAAAACCAGGCCGAGAGATTGCGCGCCACGGTGGAGAAGATATCGCCTTTCTGGAGCAGACTGGCGCAACCCACCGAGGTCGCCTCCTGCCCCATACCCAGATAGACGGCGCCCAGAATCTTCCCTTGGCGATAGAGAGTGGCCAATCGCTCTTCGAACGTTCGGGCCAATCGCATGGCCCAATAGAATTTCAATAGCTGCTCCTTGGTGTAGGGCACATCATGGGGATCGGCTTGAATCTCTTTGGGAAAATCGGGAAGCGAAATTTTTTGTGTGGCTTCAACCATAGTGCTCCTCTTCTCCCTCCATGGGTCTAAACGGCGCGCGACAGGATTCCCGGCGCCCTTTCATGTTTGCCATTCGTGGTGAATATGTCACTTCCATCACGTTTGCTGGGAAATAGTACACGTTCGGCGAGCGTCTCGTAAACCCTGTCTTCTTACAGCATGCTCGCCGACCGAGCGTCGATGTGAAAGCCCCGGACGCCCGCTCCGGCGAGACGCCCACTCCATCGACCTCCAACGGGCCGAGGATCGGCGGCGGCGAGGGGATGTCTTCTCTCGTGGAAGACGCGCCGGCCATCATTCTCTACGCCATGCGGAAGAGGACGTCGAGCGAGAGGAGAATCCGAGGAGAATGATCCCATTGCCACACCAGACATCAATAACTCACCTCGGGAGGGAAGGCGAAGTGTTCGAAGACGGACCAGGGCACACCGGCGGCGACGGCGCGGCGCGTTCCCGGATTCTCGGTCAACGCCCACACGAGGAACTGGCGACGAATCTCGTTGCGCTCCTGAAAATCGTTCACGTCTGGAGACCACCGATGGCAGGATTCGATGATGCCAGCGATCTCATCGGCGGCGCACTGGACTAAGTGGTCGAGGAACGGGATATCGGCCTGGCGCAATTGGCTGTGGAAGATGCCCGCTCCACATCCATTGTCGCCGAACAAACGCACTCCGGCCAGAGGCGCGTTGAGTTTCGCATAAGATCGACCATGATCTTGACACACGGCCTCGATCGACCGGCGGAATCGCTCAACGACACGGGCGTCGGGGCGCCGAGTGGTTCGCCACATATCCATCAGACAATAGAGACGACGCTCATGAGTTGGCTCGGTGACCTCCTGACCGATCACGATGACGAAACCCGGTACGCGTGGGTTATGCGGATGGATGACGGTATCGAAATGACGGACGAGACGTACCCCATCGGGGTCCTCATGCCGTATGTGCATCAAGATGAGCCCGGCTTTCTCCAGCACCTCCCCGCGCGAACACCATATACGGGCATCATAGTTCGGCCCACGCCGTTCCGTCATCGGCCCCGTGGAATCTTCTCCATTCAATTGCTCGTAGAGGGTCAAGAAAAGCTCGCTATAAGCGTCTGGTGGATACGTCAACACTTCGCTCATGCTCCCAGTATAGCATCGCGCCAATCGCCGGGCACATTCCCTGAACGATCGACGAGAAGACTCAACCTCATCACCAATGCGCTACGAGCGGCGAGGAAGAGCAGAGAGGTGACCACGACGTCGGACATCCTCACACACTCGCCCGGCGATGGATCGATACCATGCTCAGCATCTCTACGATGATGATCACTGGGAACGACCGCGCCGATGCTCGTTCGACGGTCCTGAATCGCCGAGCTGCAATAACGAGAAAACGGCCGATTTGATGGCCGGCCAGGTCACGGCTTGCGGCGCGTTGTATTCGTGGTGCGCGGCGCGATCGACGATGATGTGTCGTACGGTGTCGCCGCTCTTTCTGGCCGCCTCGGCATACGCTTGACCATATTCGGGCGGGACCGCTCGATCATACTTGCCGGTGATGAGGATTTGAGGTACGCCGAGCGGCAGGAGCTCTATAGGCGAAGCTTGGCGGTAGCGATCGGGCACCTCGTCGGGAGTGCCCCCGAGGAGTTTGGTCACCACGCGGTCGCCACACACCGAACGTGCGTGCCGCATGAATCGCTTCAAATCGCCGGGACCGCCGAGGGCGATCACCCCCCGAACGGGCAGGGGTCGAGGCGTGTATACCGCGCTCGTCCGCGGCAACCGATGACGAGCGGCGACCCACAGGGCCAGATGCCCCCCCGACGAATGACCGATGACCACCACGCGATGGAGGTCGAGATGATACTTCTCGGCGATTGAGCGGAGGTAATCAGTCGCCCGCGCCACGTCCTGGAACGTTCCCGGCCAGCCCCCTCCAGGATCATCCAGGCGGCGATATTCGATATTCCAGGTGGCGATGCCCGCATCGCGAAGAGCATCGGCGAGAGCGGCCGTGTTTCGCACATCGGCGAATCGGGAGAGCCAGCATCCTCCGTGAATGACGATGGCCACCGGGTACGGTCCCGAACCTTCGGGGAGTCGCAAATCGCCGAATTGGAGTGACCCGCGCCCGTAAAAGAGGCGATGGTCAGGCGGCTTGCTGGGAAGCGCATTGACGTCCGCGGGAGTGAGAAACCGACGCTGCGCCGGGCAATCCCAGCCGTATCCCAACAGCAGAATGATCCCGACCAGGAGGGTCGTCCACCCACGGCACCGCACCATGTGAGGCTTCCCCGAGTGGGGATTCACATTCAGGCTGTATAGCATCGTCACCATGGATCGGGGAGTGCACACGAACGAACTCTCCATGTCATCTCTCGGAGCGAATCCATCATTCATGAAGGAATGACCCCCATTGATCTTCCCCGCCAGGGATCGCCTTTTGAACCGACCGCACGCTCCCATGAGTCACGCGTCAGGCAGTCACTCCCAGAGAAGGCTTCTATTTCGGCGGCGACGATTTCGCCAGTCGCTCCAGCGCTTGGAGCGAGTCTCGGGACCAACCGCCATGAATCTCGCGGATGATGCCCTTTTCATCGATGATGAAGGAAAGGGGAATGAACACTTCATCGGTCGCGTAGATGTGACGGATGGCGCTGGCCGCCGCCAAATACACCGGATAGCGGATGCCCCGTTGATCGAGAAATTTCTTGACCACCTGGGGTCCGACCGTATCCAGACTGAGACCGATGATCTCTATATTGTGCGCCCGGAAACGCGCCGAGAGGCGTTGGAGTTCGGGCATCTCCGTGGCACAAGGGATGCAATACGTCGCCCACAGGTTGACGAGATACCGATGCCCCGGGACGAGCAGATCCCGCAATCGCTTCGTTTCGTTGTCCAGGGACGAGACGGTGAGGTCGGGAAACGGTGCGCCGATTTTCACCTTCAACTTGGTCAGAAAGATGTCCTGTTCGGGGAGGGGATCGGGGAGCTGGAATCGCGACTCGGTGAGGCGCTCATACGTCTGTCGCCCCTCGATGATCCGGATGGACGCTCGCGCCGGGACGTGCTCGAAGCGCTGTGTCCGACCCGATGGCCAGATCACTTCAACCCACTCGGCTCGCGCGTCCCGGCCCAGTCCGAACACCAGTCGCGGATCGTGTTGAGCGAGATACCCGGCGCCACCCGACTTCACCTTGGTGAGAATCCCGGCCGACGTTTTGACGCGCACGATGGTCCCGTAGGCGTCCTTCCCGCTCTGCGTGCCTCGGAGCGAGATGCGGAGGAAAGCGTTCTCCTGGCCTACATTGTTTCGGAACAACAGATGACTCGTCCCCTGAATCGTGGTGAGGAAAACATCCAGATCCCCATCATTATCGAAGTCGGCGAAGACGGCCCCGCGCCCGTCGGTGACGGAATCGATGCCCGAGACTCCCGAGATGTTCAGGAATGCCTTCCTCCCCAGATTGAGATACAAACCATCTCGCTCGTATCCGCTGAACGAGAAGCCCTCCTGAAAGATCTTGCGCATGTGCTCGCTCTGGTAATGTTCATTGCCGGCCCGTTCCACGCCCGCTTTGGACGCCACCACGTGGCGCCAGAAGAACGATCAGGTATCCTTCATCGACTTCCCCGAGATGAATCCATTGGGCGTGTAGATATCTTCCCATCCATCGTTATCGACATCGATGAATCCGCCGCCCCAGGCCCAACCACCGGGGAAGCCTCCAGCAGCTTTGGTCACATTCTGGAACATTCCATGGCCGACATTCTCGTACAGGCTACTCCCGGACGCCAGCTTGGCGAGCACGTTGTCTCCTCGATGCGATGCGGGGAACAGGCGGTGGAGGATTCGCTGACCCGCCGTCGATGACATGTTGGTGACGAACAGATCGAGATCGCCGTCATTATCGTAGTCGCCGAACGAGACGCCCATCCCGTTGCCCGGATCGAGCACGCCACGCTCTTGGGCTCGATCGACGAAGCGGTCGCCCATGTTGAGGTACAATCCGTTCTCGCCGAAATCATTGGCCACATACAGATCCTGATCGCCGTCGCCATCGACGTCCACGAACTGCGCCGCATAACTCCACCGCGTATCGGCGACGCCGAGTTCCCGCGCCATCTCTTTGAACCGACCGCCTCCTTGATTGACGAAGAGCAAATTCGGCGTCCCGTTGGTCGCCCGGTACCAGGAGTTCGGCATCACCTGTCCGTATCGATTATAGGAAGTGACGTAAATGTCCGGACGCCCATCGCCATTGACATCTCCGGCCACGGCGCTGAACCCGATGGCCGGAACGGCGACGCCCGACTCCAGCGAGATATCCAGGAAAGCGAGATCGCCATCGGGGATGAGTCGATTCTCCAGGAGCATCTGATTCCCCACCGCCGAGATGAACAGGTCGGGATCGCCATCGTTGTCATAATCGAGGAACAGTGGGGCCACTCCTTCTTCCGGCAGGTAGGTGACGCCCACATCGGCCGAAGCCTCGTGGAAACGCCCATTCCCGTCGTTGAGGTAGAGGTGATTCTCCGTGGCGCCGGTGGCGAATATGTCGATGTCTCCATCCAGATCAACGTCGGCGGCGGCCGCTCCATGCCACACGAATCCCTCGTTGCCCGGCGATCCATAGGCGGGAATCCTCAACGACACGCCCGCCGGCACGCTGACCTCAGAGAAGAGATCGCGAGTCGCGACGAGCGAATCGATCCGCTTCACCACGAACTCCGTCATCGCCCACTTCCGGGCTCGGGCGGATCGACGAGCCTTGATGGTGGCATAACCGCGGACCCATTCCCGATGACCTTGCCGATCCCTCCCGACGACGAAGAAAGAGACGCGCGCTCGACCCGCCCGCGACGTCTCAAAACGCGCCATCTTCACCTTGAACCGCGCATCCTCGATCGCCGAGAAATGGTCGAGAAAGGCCATCCAATCCTTGAGGAAAGCTTGACGCGAAAGCCGGCGAGGCGTTGTCTGAACGATCCAGCCATGAGATTGAATCCATTTGACGTCGGAGCGGAGAGGCATGGCTCGCGTTGGCAGGGGAATCGCCCACAGCGAATCGGCGAAGAACATCGAGATCCGTGCCGCATCTCGTTGACGGACGGCGACGGAAAATTCCAGCAGATCGTCGGCGAGCGATTCGGACAGCTCCTCCACAGTATCCAGGGCCTTTCGATCGAAGCGCGTTTGAGACGCGCCGATGACTGCTCCCGCCAGGAGGACGATGAACCCGATGAGGATCAGCGACTTCGTTTCTCTCATATGCTGAACGGTCTCCTCTCCCCGTGAAGGCTACGCAGCTCCGGAGGCACCGTCAAGGGAAAGACGCGCTGTCAGGCAAAAATGTCGTTGACGCGGTTCACCGCTCCCTCCTTCCATCCCATCGTGGCGCCACCAGTCGGCGGCGACCATCGTCCGAGAGTGGGACTCCCGGCTCATCCAGATCCACGCGATCCCACAGCTTGCACGTCACCGGTTTATGCATCTGATCGAGACCCTCGCAATAGTTGGTGAACGTGCATCGACGAATCTCATCTCCGCGGCCCAGGCGCATCTTCAGAAACCAATCGGGATCGGCCAGCGTCTGTCGCGCCGCGCCAATGATATCGGCTTCCCCTCGCTGCAAGATCCCTTCGGCCTGATCAAAAGTGCAAATGCCGCCCGACGTCACCACCGGCGTCGCATATCCGGCAGCGTTCACCGCTCGCTTGATGGCGGCGGCTAACGGCACGTTGCGTCCGAACGGACCTCGCTCATCGGAGAGGACCGTGGGCATGCACTCGTATCCGCTCCGTCCCGTATAGGGATAGACGGCCTGACCCACCTTCGGCTGCTTGGCGTCTTCGAACTTTCCGCCTTTGGAGACGGAGAGGTAATCGAATCCGGCGCGGGCGAACTCCACGCCGAAATAGACGGCATCGTCCAATCGACTCCCTCCCTCGATCACCTCATCGCCGAGGAAGCGCACGCCCACGACATAATCCGATCCCACCCGCTCGCGCACGGCACGATAGACCTCCAGGGGCAATCGAATGCGATGCTCGCGCGGTCCCCCATATCCATCGGTGCGCGTATTGAGCGCACTCAAAAAGCCGGCCATGGTGTAGGCATGGGCATAGTGTAACTCGACGCCGTCGAATCCGGCTTCCCGCGCCCGCCAGGCGGCGGCAGCGAAAATCTCCGGCAACACCTTGGGCAGATCGCGAATATGCGGAAGATGCACATCGGTCACCCGCTCGCGATATCCGTAGCGCAACGTCTCCAGCTCCCGCTCATCCAACACCCGATCGTGTACCTCGTCGGCGGCCAGTTTGAGGAAGGCGCGCACCTCAGCGTCATCGACATCCAGCCACCGCTCATCCCCGGTGAGCTCAACCAACGCTCGACGATGCCGATCCTTCACGGTGAAGAATCGATCGAAATACTTCTCCTTGGACACGCGCCGCTTCACGGTGAGAAAGTCGATGAGTTGAATGAACAGGCGGGTGTGTCCGCCGCTCTGCCGGCGCACCGTCTCGACCAGTTGACGCAGCCCCGGAATGAATCGATCGTGTCCGATGCGCAACAGCGGCCCACTCTTGATATCGCGCACGCCGGTGGCTTCCACGACGATGGCCCCCGGTTGACCGGCGGCGAATCGCGCATACCAATCGAGGATGTTCCTGGTCACATATCCCTCTTCGGTGGCTCGCCATGGCACCATGGCCGGCACCCACGTGCGACTCTCCAACCAGATGGGACCGATCCGGATGGGCGTGAAGAGGAGAGCGCGCTCGGCCTCCTGGCGCGTCGGCCAACGGGCCGGTGGAAGTCTGTGCCGAATGGGATTCTCCGGATGCCACATCGCTGAAGATGAAAGCGTAGCCTGAAAAACGAGAACGAGAAAGGGGAGACCGTCAAAATCAAGACGGCGCGCACCGGCTCACCACCGTTCCAGGCGATTAGCTCGTGAAAAAATCCCACCATCCATAAGAGAGGACGAGGAGAACGAAAACGGGGATGACGTAGCGAATCCAGGTGATCCACCATTGGGGAACCGGTGCCGAGGAATTCTTCTTCACTTCGGCCAACGCCGTACCGCGAGAGACGCACCATCCCAATCCCAGCAGGGCCATGGCATTCCCGAACGGGAACAGGGTGGTCACCCAGAGGAGATCGTTGAACTGAACGATCTGGGGCGAAAACAGCGACGGGATCGCCGCCACCAGGAGCCCCAGGGCAATGAGGGGAAGCGCCCGCCGTCGCGACCAGTTCCAGTAGTACCGACAGGCATCGTATAACACTTCAAAACTGTTGATGAGTGACGTGAATCCGGCGACGAACACGGCGAGGAAAAATAACACGCCCACGCCCCATCCCATGGGCATTTCGCTGAACACGCGGGGCAACGTCACGAAGGTGAGTCCCGGTCCACTCTCCGGATTGAATCCGTAAGCGAAGACGGCGGGGAAAATGGCCACGCCGGCCAGAACGCCGGCCAAGGTATCGCCCAAAGCCGTCTTGGTTGCCGTCCAGGGGATGTCCTCGCTTTCCGAGAGGTAGCTTCCGTAAAGGAGCAACCCATGTCCCCCCAGCGCCAGAGAGAAAAACGCCTGACCCAATGCCGCCAGAATCACCTGAGGGCGCAGCTTGGCAACATCGGGAATGAGAAGGAAGGCCAACCCTTCGGACGACCCGGACAGCGTCAAGCTCCGCACCATGATGGGGATGAAACAGAGAAACAACAACGGCACCAGCACGCGATTCAGCCACTCGATGCCTCTCTGCACCCCGCGAGCGACCACCACGCTCTCCAGCGCAGCGACCAGCGCAGCGATGCCCAGCGACAGCCAATGAAACCCCTGGAAGTGCGCCTGAAAGTAGGCCCCCGTATCCGTGCCGAAGTAGGTGCGCCCGATGCTCGCCCCCAGATAAAAGAACGTCCACCCCACCACGACGAGATAGAATCCAGACGCCATCAGCAGCGTGAAACAAAGAAGGCCGCCGACGAAGCGACCTCTGGGCATGCCGATCTTTTGATAGGCGCCCGCCGGCCCCTCTCGCGTATATCGACCCAATGTCAGTTCGGCCATGATGGCCGGAATGCCCACAAACCCCACGATGGCCAGATAGATGATCAAGAATGCTCCTCCCCCGAACAACCCGGCCATGTAAGGAAACCGCCAGATATTCCCCAATCCGATGGCCAGTCCGACGAGAGCCATCAACGAACCAAATCGCGTTTTGAACGTCTCGCGCATGAGCGAGGAAAATGACAGACTCGGCGAGCCCGATGCGCTGCCTCGGCACGGTTGGTTCCCTTCACCGGAGCCAGGCGCGCAGATGTTCGTATAACGGCGAGGGAAATGGTCGCGCCCGAAAGGTCTTTTGATCGATGCACACCACCGTCATTCGTCCCTCGGCGAGGAGTTCGGTCTCCCGGTGACGATAAAAGAGGAATCGATAGGTGGCGCTCCTGGAAGTCAATTTGATGACCTGGAAGCGAATCTCGATGAGATCGCCCCAGCGAATGGGATGAATATAGCGGCATCGGGCCTCGACGCGAGGGAGCCAGATGCCCTGTTCGTCGAGAAACCGGCGAACATCCTCATCGAGCAGTTGGTAGAAGGCAAACTCGACGGTCTCGAAATACTCGAAGAAGCGCGAGAAGTAAACGATTCCTGCCGGATCAGCGTCAGACCACGGCACGCGATAAGTGAAGGAGAAGTTCTTTTCCTCCATTCCGTGGGTCTCGATCCCTCCTCCGGTCGGGCGCCAGGATTCTTCCAGGAGAAGGATTGGAAGTAGAGGGGCTTTGAGGAAGTTGGAACGGCAGGACCTGGCGCCCGACCGGAAGGGGGATTGTATCCGATCCCGGCCTCGTTGCCAAGGGTGAGTGGAGAGCCCATCGTCTCTCCACTCACCACTCGGACGCATTCAGAAGCGGAATCGCACGCCAATCTGAGCCGTACGCGGCGGCGTGATGATGTTGATGGGCGTGCCGAAGCGCTCGGGATCGTCGATATTGTCGAAGAAGTTCTGACCGAAGTTCGCCGCATCGGTCAGATTGAACACCTCGAACATGACCTCAAACTGGGCTTCCGGACCCCATCGTTCGATGCGGAACAGCTTGGAGATGCGCAGATCCAGACTGTACGTGGGATCGCCGCGCAACGATCCGCGCGGGGCCGAGCGATCGCCCTCGAAGGAATTGAAGGTGCGCGAGCCGCCAGGCCCATTGGTGATGGCGCCGAAGACGGTGGGCACGCCATCCCCGTTCAAATCGCCGTTGGTGCCCGGCGTATAGGGTCGCGCCGACGCGCCGGTGAAGATCGTCGAGACCTGAACATCGCCCGGCAGGAGCACGATGCTGGAGAAGACCACCCGATGACGCTCATCCAGTTCCGTGGGACCGAATTCATCGGGAGCATTGGGATGGAGCTGATCGAGCACGACGAACGTGAACTGGTTGGTGTCCGTCTCCGCCTTGGAGAGCGTGTAGCTGCCGAATACCTGCCAGCGATTGGCGAACCGGCGACGTACCGAGAAGGTCAGCCCCCTGTCATGGTTCCGGCCCGCGGCAGAGGGGAGGAAAATCAGCCAGG
>RFHM01000221.1 GCA_003696865.1 Acidobacteriota bacterium
CGGCATTTACACCAAGACGGCCGACGTCGGCGCCGATCTGGTGGGCAAGGTCGAGGCGGGCATCCCCGAAGATGATCCTCGCAATCCGGCTACCATCGCCGATAACGTCGGGGATAACGTCGGCGATGTGGCGGGCATGGGGGCGGACTTGTTCGAATCGTATGTGGGCTCGATCGTGGCGACCATCGCCATTGCGGCCACATCGACCGAACTGGCCGATGGGCGTCTGGCCTGGATGGCCTTGCCCCTGGTCGTGGTGACCATTGGCACGGCCAGTTCGCTCATCAGTGTGTTGGCCGTGCGTTTGTTCAAGAACATGAATCCGGCGGCCGTCCTCAATGCGGCGACGGTGTTGGCGACGATTCTCATGCTCGCCGGGTCGTTCGTGGCCATCGCCGCCATGGGGCTGGAGTATCCTGGTGGTCCCGTTCCCTATGGGCCATTCTGGGCTTTGCTGGGCGGTTCGGCGGCCGGATTACTCATCGGCTACATCACCTACTATTACACGGCGAGCAAGCCCATCCTGCGCATTGCCCAGGCTTCGATCACCGGATCGGCGACCAATATCATCACCGGATTGGCCGTGGGCATGCAATCGACGATCCTGCCGGTGTTAGGGATCTGCGCTGCCGTATTGGTGGCCCATGCCGTATCCGGACTTTACGGCATCGGTCTGGCCGCTGTGGGCATGCTGGCCACCACCGGATTGGTGATGTCCGTCGATGCCTATGGACCGATCGCCGATAATGCCGGAGGCATCTCCGAGATGAGTCAGCTCGGTCCCGAGACGCGCAAGATCACCGACGGTCTCGATGCGCTGGGGAATACGACGGCGGCCGTGGGGAAAGGGTTCGCCATTGGTTCGGCGGCCTTGACGGCGTTGGCTCTGTTTTCGGCCTTTCGGAGTTCGGCGGGATTGGAAGCCATTGATCTGACGAACGCTCATGTGGTGGTGGGCTTGTTCATCGGAGGCATCGTGCCTTTCTTCATCGCCGCGGCGACGATGTCGTCGGTGGGGCGGGCGGCCTTCAAGATGGTGGAAGAGGTGCGGCGGCAGTTTCGCGAGATCAAAGGGTTGATGGAAGGGACGGCCAAACCCGATACGGCGCGCTGTGTGGACATCTCGGCGACGGCGGCGCTCAAGGAGATGATCTTGCCCGGTGTATTCGCCGTCCTTATGCCCTTGTTGGTGGGCTTCATCTTCGGGAAGGAGGCGCTCGGCGGCATGCTGGCCGGCGCATTGACCACGGGCGTGCTGTTGGCGTTGTTGATGGCCAATGCCGGTGGGGCCTGGGATAATGCCAAGAAGCACATCGAGGAAGGCCATCTGGGCGGCAAGGGCAGCGATGCCCATAAGGCGGCCGTGGTCGGCGACACGGTGGGCGATCCGTTCAAGGACACTTCCGGTCCATCGATGAACATCCTCATCAAGCTCATGTCGGTAGTCAGTCTGGTCATCGCGCCGGTGCTGGGCAATGGCATCTTCGGCTAGAGGATGAATTGTCACACGGGGACCCCGACAGTTAACGCCTCGATCGACTCGAGCTTTCGCTGCTTCAGCTTGGAGTCGAATCCCTTCACCTCTTCGCCTGTGCCGCCCATTATGAGGCACCACACGCCCACTCCCGATGGGTATTCCTTCTGACGCATGTCGGGCATGTCTCCGGTCTCTTTCATCCTGGCACCGTCTATCTCTCCATTGGTTGGCTATCCCACTTCAAGGAGCGGCCTCTTTCCCTTCACCCAAGCAGCTTTGCATTGACACCCGTATAGTCGTGGGGCTATACTCCGGTCGGAGTTTACCAGTGCGATGGCTGAGTCAACATGAGCGTAACGCATTTGGCGGGTGGAACTCCCGAGCTCGCCCATGAAGTGTGTGGTTCGTCGAGCCTGAGGAGGGTCATCATGGCCGGTTTGTGAGGCACAGGTGAGCGATGGGCAACGTCGCCGGGAGGGGTTCGTATCCCTTGCCGGTGCCTCGCCTCGATGTCACCGTACAGGGGATCAAGAGAACGGGTGAGATCTGATTGCCCATCCGATGAGAGAGATCGCCTCGATATTGCGGTGAGGAGGATGATGATGAAGCCGAAGAGGCCCGCTGGGGACATCAGGGAGCAGTTCCCCCACGTCGTCGTTGCCGATCCGGCTATGATCAGCGTGCTCCGGCAAGCGGCCGCGTTGGCCAGAGCCAGAATGGACGTGCTCCTCATTGGAGAGTCTGGGGTGGGGAAGGAATTGCTCGCGCAGGGGATGCATCGGTTGAGTCAACGGGCAGACGGGCCATTTATCGCCGTGAATGTAGCGGCGTTTCCCGAGACGTTATTCGAGTCGGAACTGTTCGGGCATGAGAAGGGAGCGTTCACCGGGGCCAGTGAGCGGTATGTTGGGCGGTTCGAGCAGGCTCGGGGTGGCACGCTTTTTCTCGATGAAATCGGCCATTTGCCGCGGTCGCAACAATCCCGATTACTTCGCGTCCTGCAGGAGAAAGCGTTCTACCGGCTAGGCGGAGCGAAACTGATCCGTGCCGATGTGCGCGTCATGGCCGCCACGGATCAAGATCTCTCTGAGATGGTCGAGGCGGGCGCCTTCTTGGGGTCGCTTCTTTTCCGGTTCCACGCTCGGCTGGAGATTCCCCCGCTGAGGCAACGACGGGCTGACATTCCGGCGCTGGTCGGTTCTTTCCTGCCGATATACAATCGCAAGTACGAGAAGAATCTGGTATCGGTTTCGACCGAGGCGTTGAGCTATCTGGAGCGGCAGCCGTGGCCGGGCAATGTGCGGCAACTGCTCGGTGCGTTGGAAGTAGCGGTGGTATATGCCGACTCCAGGCAGAGGATGTTAGAAGTAAGCGATTTCCGATCCGTGCTGGAGGATGCGGTCCTCTCATCCGCGGAGGTGCTCAGCAGAGCAGAGTTGACGGCGTTGGATCACATGAGCTTGGATCAAGTTTTGGCGTGGGTGGTTCGGCGTCGGTTGGCGATCTATCGAGGGAACAAGACGAAAGCGGCCGAGAGCTTGAAGGTCAGTCGCGTCACCTTCTGGACG
>RFHM01000222.1 GCA_003696865.1 Acidobacteriota bacterium
CAACGGTTTAGCAAACCGCCCGATTCGACCGCTCTCGCACCCCTCCGTAAGCCGCCGTTGTCCAAACATCGCCTCAGTGCCTGATGCCGCACATTCTTCATACCTGCAAGGAAGAAGTATCTCCGAATTTCAGTTCATCTGTCAAGCCAGACGAGCCGGGTTTCACCGCTTCACGGCGTAATATCCTTCGCGCGCGCGGGCAATATAGGCGGGATTGCCGGTGACCACGCGAATCCGTCGGAAGCGGCCGTCAAAGTTCGTGTTTTTGGGAACGTAGCGCAGGACGTATTGTGTGTTCAACTCCTCGGCGATATCGTTGTAGACGTCTTTGAGTTCCAGTTGGTTTCGAGGGAAGTAGATTTCGCCGCCGGTACGTTCGGCCAGCATGGCGAGCCATTGCTCGGCGCGATCGAGCGCCTGGAGATAGTACTGGATGTAGGGGTCGCGAGGATCGATGGGCCTCAGGAACGAGGGCGCCCGCCGCCCGGTCAGATAATCGCGAATGGCGCGCGTCTTGCTGATCACATAAACGCTCGCCTCAGCGCGGCGAACGGCTTCGAATGCCTCGGCGGGGCTCTTGGGCGGCATGGGTTTCTCTCGCCGGCCGCGGGTCTGCGGGACCTGCCCGCGGTAGGTGTCCACGCCATCGGTGAAGGCGATGATCGTTCGGCGCCCTTTCACCTGAGAGAGTTTCTCGGCCGCCGTATACAAGGCGTTATAGAACGCCGTGGCGCCCGTCGCCGGTAAAGTCATCAAGGCGCGTTGGAGGCGCAGCTTGTCCGACGTCCAATCCTGAATGACGCGGACGCGGTCATTGAACTGAATGATACAGGCGCGATCCTGCGGCCTCAGTTGATCGATGAGGGTGAGTGCCGACAAGCGGATGTTGTTAATCTCCGTGCGGACGCTTCCCGAGACATCGATGAGCATGACGATGGCGGCGGGAACGGATTCGGTATCGAATCCGGTGATCTCCTGGCGGACGCCGTCTTCGTAGAGGATGAAGTCGTCTTTGGTCAGACCGGGGATGGGACGCCCGTATCGGTTTCGCACGGTGACGGGAACGACGACTTCAGTGGCCTCCAGGGAGATGACATCCGATGGTTGTTGATTTTGGCCGTCATTGCTCCGCGGCGTGGGATGACGCCAACGCCCGCTCTGTCCTCGCGCGGTGAGGCACCCTAATGTCAAGATGACGGCACAGACGGCACTCAGCTTTCTCCTCAGCATCAGGATGATTATGGCAGAATTTCTCCCATTCAGACAAGCCATATCGTCGGGGAATATGCTATGATTAGGCGAGGAATCCAGAAAAATTATGAACAAGGAGGAATGCGCCAATGACGAAGACGGGAAAATGCCTGGTCGGTGGATTGGTCGTTGCTGTAATGTGCGTGTGGGGGTCCGTCGCTGGAGCTCAGCAGGAGAACGTGACCGGTCCCACGGTGCTCAGATATTCCAACGTGAAGTGGAGTCCGAGTCGAAACGGACTGGTTGGTGCCAATATTCGACTGGTCAGGGAAGATGGTACCCTTCGAGGGACGTTCACGCTGTTCGAGGGGGGAGAGACGGGACGGCGCTATCGACTTCGAGGCACCATCTCCGGCTACCGGGTTCGATTCACCGTTCGCGCGGGCCGGAAGACGCTCCGTTTTCGAGGCGAGATCAAGGATGGTTCATTGGTGGGAACGTTGATCACCATCATGCCCGATGGCACTCGCCAGGAGTCGGAGTTCAAAGCCCGCCAGCTTTACGGATGATGGGGTGGGAGAGATGAAAGAGCGCGTGCGCCCGTTGAGCGCGAACATCGAATTGGAGTATACCATCTTGTGCGACGATGTGCGGCTGGAGGCGGGGAACAAACTCACCCTCGTCGGCGTGTTCTATGGGGTTTTTGTTCCCCAGCTTCCGGTGACCATCATCAAGTTTGCCGTCCTCAATCATTGGCGGGGAGAAGGGCAGTATTTGACCGAAGTGCGCATCCTGTCGCCCGACCGCGCGCAGGTCATCGTCGCCTCACGCCCGTCCAGCTTTCAGGTCCATGCCAATGGGTATGCGGACAACGTGACCATCTTCGCCAATGTCACCTTCCCCGTTGAGGGGAACTATGTCGTTCAAACGCTGGTCGATTCGCATTTATTTGCCGAACGCTTGTTACCGGTGGGCATCATCGACCAATCGGTCCGGAGCGCCGAGACGTCCAGTCAACGCATTCATTGATCGATCGGGCCAGGATGAAAGGAGAAGACTTTCTGGAACTCCGAAGCCGGGAAGTCGTGTAAACCAATGGGTCATCGATATCGCGAGGGAGACGCGCCTGTGGCTATGGAGGCGGTGAGTTATCAAGCGCCCCTGGGCGAAGTGGTGAGTCCTCGCTATGGAGCGCTGGATGATCATGAACTGATGGACGCCATCCGGCAAGGGGACGAGGCGGCGTTCTATGAGCTGGTCCAACGCTATCGGACGCCGATCACCAACTATCTCACGCGTATGCTGAATGATTATGATATGGCCATCGATCTGGCTCAGGAGACGTTCATTCGCATCTTCACCAGCGCTCATCGCTATCGCGCCGATCACCGATTTTCCACCTACATCTATCGGATCGCCACCAATCTGGCCATCAGCGAGTTGCGGCGGCGGAAGCGGTGGCGGTTGGTCTCGCTGGTCTCGTTCTTCGCTCCGCCGGAGGGCGCCGAGGAAGGCGCCGAACTGGATGTTCCCGATCAGCGCCCACTTCAGGAGCGCGCGCTCATCGATGATGAACGGCGGCAGATGGTGAGGCGCGCCGTCGCCTCGCTCCCGGAGAAATACCGGGCCGCTCTCGTCCTCCGGGACATCGAGGGCATGGAGTATGAGCGTATCGCCGAGATCTTGCGATTGCCTCTGGGCACGGTGAAATCGCGCATCAATCGAGCGAGGCGATTGCTCCGGGAGAAGCTGCGCGCTCATCTTTGAGGGGGAGGATCAGAGCCATGCGTTGCGAGCAGGTGAGAAAACAGTACGATCCGACCTGCGAACCACCCCGAGCCGTTGCCGAGCATCTGGCTCGTTGTGCTCGTTGCCGGCAGGAGGCGGACGAACTCCAGCAACTCGTCGCCCTCCTCCGGTCCGAGCCCGAGGTTGCCGTTCCCGCCGATTTCAATCGGCAACTGCACCGTCGCCTGGAAGCGGTGCGAACCCGCTCCTCGTCGTGGTGGCGGTTAGGTGACATGCGTTATGCGCTTCCTCTGGCCGCCATGCTGGTGTTGGCCGTGGCCACGGTGATCTTCGTGAATCGCCCCGACTCCGGGACGGCGCCACAGCCGGGACCGTCGCTGGTGCGCGCGCCGGCTCAGCTTGATGAGGACTCGGCCGTGGCGCTGAAGAAGACGGAAGTGGCCGCCGTTCGATCGGCGACGCCCCGCACGCCGGCTCGGGCATCTGATCGCACGTCGCCTTCTCTTCGGACGGGGCGAGCGGCTCCGGTTCTGAGCGAAGAGGCCGTCTCTCGAATACCGCCTCCATTGGAGGGTTCGGAGGAGTCTCCGATCCTCCTCCTGATTCGCGAGCCATCGGGGAGCGAGGAACGATTAGTGAAGTTGCCTTCTCTCGTCGTCGGAGCGGAAGCCAAACCGATGACTCTCTCTCTGAGCCTGTCTGAGAAGGAGACGGAGAATGTGTTTTGATGGAGGCCGAGCTATGTTGTGGAGGGTGATCATCGTCCTTCTGGCCGTGGCCGCGCCAGTCGGGGCTCAGCAGGCGACGCCTCGAGCCAAAGTCGCCGAACAGGGAGCTTCCAAGAGCCGGGCGGCTCCCTGGCTGGTGACGGTCGTGCACACATTGAGCGTCAAGGATGTCATCGACCAATTGCGGGCCCGGGGATTCGTCGTTTCGCCGTTGAATAGAGCGGTGTCCCCGTCTCGAGCTATCACCAACGTGACCTCCGGCCTCGTCATCGGGCCATCGGGACGCATCCTCGTGCGCTTGGCCAATTTCAAGGACAAATTGGGTGTTCCCATTCGGCCGAAACCGGAGGCGATCACGGTCATCACCGGAGATGGGCGACGACTCCGGCCGTCGGTGGTCGCTTATGATCCCACCACCGGATACAGCGTGCTGGAGGTCCCCGACCTGGCCGTCAAACCGCCAACGTTCGCTCCGGCGTTCGTCCCTTCGCAACAGGGTGAACGGGTCCGACTGCTGTTTCAGGTTCCCGATCATGTCACCGCTCCTGCGAAGAGCGAGACTCAGGCACAGCGGGCCAACGCTTCGGAGAAGCCCTTCGGTCCCATCCCGGTTCGCCGAGCCGATGTGCCTCCCGCCCTTCGAATTGTGGAAGATGACGTCCGCATCACTCCTCGAAGCGGGGTGGCCCGGGCGCGCCCCGGCGACGTGAACGTCGTCGGGTTAGAGGTCAATCAGTCCGCCGCACTCGGCGAGAGCGTGGTGTTGAACAAGAAGGGGCAGGTCATCGGTCTGATGGAACGGCTGGGACCGGCTTTGGGAGTGGTGAAATCCATTGACCAGTTGCGCGCCATGGCCGAGCGCCTCCTCTTGCAGAACGAACGTCGACGAGGATGGTTGGGCATCCGGGTCGAACAGTTGTCCAATGCGGTGGTCAAGCGACAATTCAGCCCCCACGCCGCCGGGAAAGCCCGCCTGCGAGTGAAAGAGGTTTTCCCGGATAGCCCGGCCGCGCGCGCCGGCGTGCGGCCCGGAGACTTCATCCGCCGGGTGAATGGGCAACTGGTCAAGACGCTCGGTCAACTGGCCGCCATCACTCTGCC
>RFHM01000223.1 GCA_003696865.1 Acidobacteriota bacterium
ATGAGCCAGTTCATCACTCATCTGAAGAACAAGCCCTTTGACAACGAGTTCGGTGAGGCCATGTTCTCGGTTGAGGATCGGACGTCGCCCCAAGGCTTCCGGATCAATGTTTCTGCTCCCAATACCATGGGAACGGCCTATCGAATCAAGGACGGCAAGATCCTACAGATCGCTCACTCTTATGGGCGCGTTCGGTTTGTGGTGAGCAATACGCACTTCATAGATGCCGGCGACGGGCGGCTCATCGCCACGGCTTTTCGGATCACGTACTATTCGAACGAAACGGGGAATGAAATCGGACGAATTGACTTCGCCGATGAGTATGTTCGAGTGAGTGGGATCTGGTTGCCGAAAAAGCGCATTAAAACGGAGACCAGTCGGGGGAAGACGAGAACGTTGGTGCTCGAGTTTTCTGATCACCGAGTGATGAAGTAGTTCTCCTGGCTATGTCCTGGAGTCATGGGAGCCCGGTGTAAACGGGTCCTTGGTTGATTAGTGAGAGTTGCCCGAGCGGCTCTTGAGTCGCTATCGAGAATCATTAGGAGGGGTGTGAAGATGAACAAGTATCTCTGTGCCGGAGTGATGCTTCTGGTCGTCGCTTCCCTGGGTGGAGCGATGCAACATGAAACTCGACCGAGGGGGTCGGTGTCGAAGGATCCGCGTGAGTTACCGGTTCGCAAAGTGGGTCATTTCGCTTCTGCCGCAGAGGCATATTTTTCTCCGGATGGTCAGCAGCTCATCGTGACCGCTCGTATGGAGGGGGAAGAGAACCACAACGTGTATATTTTGAACATCGATGGAACCAATGTCCGCCGGATCACGGACAAAGGAAAGGATGCCTGCACCTTCTTCTCGCCCAACGGTCGATACATCGTTTTCTCCTCCACGCGCGATGCCGATAAAATGCCTCCCGGCGATTATGCCAATAGTGCGAACTACCCGGCGGGCTCGGAAGTGTACATCGCTCGCCCAGATGGATCGGGCATTCGTCGACTCACGTTCAATACGGCCTATGAAGCGGAGACCTCCTTTTCGCCCGATGGACGATGGATCCTCTACACGTCCAATGTCGATGGGAACCTCGAACTCTACCGGATGACCCTGGATGGGAAGAAGAAGATCAGAATCACCCACACGCCGGATCTTCAAGAGGGTGGCGCATTTTATATGCCGGATGGCAAACACATCATCTTCCGCGCCTGGAAGAAAGGCAATGAGGGACAGAAGAAGCGCATTTCCCAGCTCTATTTGATCCGGGATGATGGAACGGAACTGGTACAGCTCACCAATACGCCCTATTTCAACTGGTCGCCCTATCCCCATCCGGACGGCAAGCACGTCGTGTTCGCGCATAATGCAACGGGCGATTTCGAGGTCTATATGCTCAATATAGAGACCAAAGAAACCGTTCGGTTGACCTACCATCCGGGATTCGATTCCTATCCGGTCATTTCGCCCGATGGGAAGACCTTGGCTTTCACCTCGACGCGAGAGGGCCCGCCGGCCATCTATCTCATGGACCTCAGCCCGGTCATCAGCTCGACTGATGGAGGAGTCCCGACCTTCGATGATGATGTGGCTCAGGTGAGGACGGTCGTCTTAACCAATGCCCTGGCGTTCGAGCGCGGCGACTTCGATGCACTGGCCAGAATTTGGGCCCATGATGACGACGTCGTGGTGATCGAATCCGGACGTATGGAAGTGGGCTGGGATGAATTCAGCGAGAAGCATCTCAAACCCGAATTGGATTTGCTGAAAAATGTCGTCTATCGGCTGGACAATCTTCACGTGAAGGTCAAGGGCGATGCCGCCTGGGCGGCATTCAACTATCGCTTCGAAGCTGATGTCAGAGAGCGCCATGTCACTGGTCGGGGGACGGGCACGCTCGTTTTAGAAAAGCGCAATGGGCAGTGGGTCATCGTCCAGTCACATCTGAGCCGGCCACCCAGAAAAACTCAGTAGTGATGGCGCCCATCATTGACGACTGACGGTTGTCCAGGTACCACTCCTGCTCTATCCGTGTGATGGGCAGGCGTAGACATTGTCTCGAGATCGACTCGGAGGTGAAGATGATGGAACGGGTGAAAGGAAGGTCTGGTCGCCTTCTGGCATGTGGTGTGCTATTGACCTGGGCGAGTATGCTGTTGACGTCTTCTTCGGCTCTGTCGCGAGGTTCATCGAATGACGGAAATTGGGCGGTGAGAGTAGGACAAACTGCTCCACCATTCGAACTGAGAGACACGACCGGAAGAGTCTGGAAATTAGCCCAGTTTGCTGGGAAACCCGTGGTCCTCTTTTTCTGGGGAAGCTGGTGAGGAGTCTGTATGGCGGAGGCTCCGCACATAGAGAAAGAGATTTGGCGACGGTTCAAAGATCGTGGGGTAGTGGTCATTGGAATTTCGGTGAGCGATTCACCGCAACGAATTCAGCAATATGCCAAACGACGAGGCTTGACGTATCTTCAGCTCATGGATGAGCAACAGAAGGCGTTCAAGTCGTATGCTAAGGTGGGAGTGATCCCCCGAACCATCTTGCTGGATCGAGATCACCGGGTCGTCGCACTTCAGCTCGGGTATGTCGAGAAGAGGTTTCTGAAGCTCGTCCAAACCATCGAGCAAATGGTGAAATGAACGCTCGGCTGGCCCCAGCGCCCTCCGTGCAGGAATTCTAACGGCGAATTCCCTCCGCCCCCTCAAGTCCCTATTCTGGATCGGATAAGTCGGCTCGGCAACAAGGGGCGCAGAATGTGGAGGAGATACCATGAAGAGAGTTCCGCTCGCTTCGATGCTCATCTTTTGTTTGAGCTCAGTCGTCTGTGCCGCCGGTGAAGCGGTCGTTTCGGCGCAAGCTACGGCATCACGGTCGGTAACGGCTCAGCGCTACCGGGTCGTGAAAATCGAGACGGTGGATGCCGATGGAAATGTTGGGTTCTTCACCTCGTTGGCCGTTGACCAGCGGGGGCGACCGGCGATCAGTTATCGGGACTATACTCAATTTTCGCTCAAATGTGCGCGTTGGACGGGATCCTCGTGGAAGGTCGAGACGGTCGATGCTAGTGGCGATGTCGGTTGGTCGAGTTCCATCGCCTTCGATGCTGCCGGACATCCGGCGATCAGTTATTATGACGGGAAGAATCAAGCCTTGAAGTTCGCCCGGTGGACCGGATCGAAGTGGGAGACGGAGATCGTCGATCGTTCGGCCAACGTCGGACTACATACCTCGTTAGCGTTTGACGCCGGGGGGAATCCGGCCATCAGCTACTATGACGATACGAATGACGATCTCAAATTTGCCCGCTGGGATCCGACCAAGAAGCGCTGGATCGTCCAGACTGTGGATGCGGCCGGAGACGTCGGCAATCACACTTCGCTCGCCTTCGCGCGGTC
>RFHM01000224.1 GCA_003696865.1 Acidobacteriota bacterium
GACTCCCTCGAAAATCCACCGCAAAGGCGCAGAGAACGCAAAGATCTTCCAACAGGCTCTTTTCATCCCCGCGATGTGGCTCAACTGCGCCATGGACGACTCCTTCCGCAATCAAAATGACGGGCCGGTGTTGTCGATGATGTGCGGGAACCAGATAGTGTTTCGCCCTCCATCGCGACCGATGGCCGTCACCACCAGAGCGTAGATCCCATCCGGGATTTCAGCATCTCCCTCCGTCTGCACTTCCAGGACATAGGGCGGAGCAGTCCGCGTCATCGTCATCACAGGATGAGGCGGCTCCTGTCCGCGTCGAAGGCTCGCGATGAGAGGATCGTCAAGGGCGTGCAAATAGAGCTCTACGCGTTCGATGCCACTCCCGTTTACTGCCCGCACATCGGGATCGTAGGCCGTCACCTCGTAGCGGACTGCTCCGGCGACGACGCGATCCCCGCCAGGGCTCACCACGTCGATCACGGGCAGGCGATCCACGACCCGCGACTCTACCGCCACCCGCACGCGCAGCGCGTTCACGCTCTTCTCCAGTAGCGTGATCTCCACTCCGGCAGCCGGGTCGGTGAAAGTCTGCCCTATGCCGAGTTCCACGTCCTGCCAGTCCTCCTCCTGCGATCCCGGCGTCATGTCCAACAGGATGGACGCCGGGATATTCGATCGCGCGCCCCAGGTGATGATGAGCCCGTCACTCGCGTAGGGCTCCTCCGCCCGGTAAAAGAGCCAGTAGTCTTGGCGGGAGTTCCTGGGGATGCGCACCGCAGTGTACTCGGTCACATCGGGGCCCGGCTGGGGTGTCCGCTCCAGGGCGCGGATGGTCACCGTGATCGCGCCAGACCAGGTCACGTTCAGAATATTCGTCGGCGGGATCCAGCCGACGCGGGACTTGAACCAGGGATTGTAGTGGTGGAACGACCTCCGCCGGCCCTTGAGCTGGTCCCCCATGATGTCGAAGGGATCGCCGTATTCGATCTCCCGACCATCGGGGGAGATGGGCGAACCCGTGGTCACTCGCCAGAAGTTGGCGTGCATCCAGTCGAAGGTGTGTCCTAGCTCGTGGAGTACCAGGTAGGGGCACCAGCCGCACCCGACCAAAGCGGTGTGGCCGTTGAGCGTGCCCTGGCCCGTGGCATAGGGCCAGATCTTGGGGCTGAAGATCACCGCCCGGTCGTAGTCCTCCACTGCGAACCCCTCTCGCCGGGCCATTTGCAATGCATCTGCCCGCACTCTCACGAGTGTGGGGCCGTTTTGGTAATACGCCACCGGCTGGGGCATGGGCAGCGGCGGTGTGACGTCGATGGTGAAGGTGGCACGGCCGTAGCTGTTGCGCTCCAAGCCCTCCTTGACGACCTCGGCGACCTGTCGCGCGCCTTCTTCGGTCAGAAGGGGCTCCTCCTCGCCCGGATAGTAGACGAGAACGAACAGGATTCTCCGTTCGCCCAACAGGGGTCGGAGCAGAATGTCTCCTGGCGCCGTGGGAACGTCATCGATCTGGCCGAATCCGGGTTGTTGGTCGCGCACCAGCACCGCCTCGTGAGCATCCAACAGGTCCACCTGAGGAGATCCTGGCCGCCGCATGGCCGAGAAATCGACGATAGGGACAGGCTCGGCACTCCCAGGTCCGGCAACGCTCCAAGAAAAGCCCGTCATCAACCATCCCATGCCTATAAGACAGCTCGATAGAACGGCCTTCATCTTCATCACATCGCCTCCTGACGATCATCCATGGAACGCGCGTCCGGCGCGAGTTTTACGGCTCGTATCCAGATCAGAACTCGCTTCATCTCCCTCCTCCCAGCTGGCTGGGAGAACTGAGTCCATGCAAGATGCCCGTGCGAGGCCGGATTCTGAAAACTCCATCAACAGCTCTCGCATTGTCTGCACTCGCACGCCGTAGGACTCTAACACCTCGAACAGCTCCTGCACATCCTCGAAGCGGCGGTTCTGTAGCGTGTCGTCGTTGAGCACGAGCCCCATGACCTGCTCTGCCGTGGCCGTCTCCAATGCTCGTTCAACGTCCTCCAGCGTGACCGCGCCCGAGCCTTCCAGCCGGCCGATGGCATATCCCGTATTGAACACCTCTATGGCGGGCATGTCGTTGTATTTCACCCGATGCGGGACGCTCAACAGATCATCGGGTGAAGGTCCGGCCTCGGGATCGGATTTGGTGGCCTGGTAGCGCAACTGCGGGTGCCAGTCGTACTCCTGATCGGTCATCCCCGCGGAGACGATTCCCCGCTCCGACAAGGGCGCCATCATCTTCAAGAGGTCATCCATCGTCCCCTGATATGTCGTGCGAAAGCGATAGGCGCTCGGGTCCTGGATGAGATCGGGGCGGTTCGTGTAGCCGTCGAAGAAAGCATGCGATGGGCCGTGGTGGTGCAGGGCGATCTCGTGACCGGCCCGTTCCCAGGCGTGAACTTCGTTCAGCAGATCGTTTTCCAGAACGTAGCGGGCCCAGTGGGCGGTGAACATCAGGGTGAGTTTTTCACCGTACTCATCGGCCAAGGCGATGAGCCGTTCTAATTGGGGCCACAGTTGTGCAATGTGCTGGCGGGTGCTCACCTCCAGGTGCACGGCCACGAACGCGCCGGCGAGCTGTGTGGACTTTTCTCCTTCGTCCTCGTCGCCCGGAGGCGGCTCGGTTGCTCTTTGATTCAGCAGCGAGCCGCTGCCGAGGTTATCATGGCGGTAACGAGGCCAGATGGCCTTGCCGTAGCCTTCCAGGCCACTGTTTTCGATGATATTCAACGTTCCGTCTTCCTGCAGCACATAGATCGCGCCGTTGTGGAGGACGGGACTGGTGAGCACCCGTGCGTCCGAGCCCAACTCATATTGCCGAACGAGCTGGCCATCGAGGGTGAGAATGTGCAGTCGTCCATCCGTGGCAAACAGCACGTATTGATCGTCGGCCAGCGTCGGCGAGGCGTGGGCCCAGCTCTCCGGGACTTCCATAAGGAGCGTGCTCTGGCACCGAGGCGTCACCTTGAAGAGCTGCGCCTTCCGCACGGCGGTTGCGTCGGGGACGGTCACGGGGACATACGCGTTTCCCTCGGCATCGAGCGTGGGTGCAGCATAGAAGCCCACGGCTTGGGTCCTCGGCTCGAAGTCGAACTCCAGGTGACAACGCTCGGAGAGATCCTCCTTTTCAAGGATGTAGAGCGCCGTCCTCATGCCCGAATCGTTGGGCCGGACGTACTGGACCCACAGCTCATTGGGGCCAATGGGAATCTCGCCCGCGACGGAATCCATGTTAGCGCCCTGAAAGGGGAGCATGTAGCACCCGAGATCTCCAGGGTCGAACGAGGCCACGATATTGAGCTGCTTATCGGCCTTGACGACGGAGCAGCCGTACAAATACTCCGTCTCGTCGCCCGACTTTTCGCCGACGGTCTGGGCCGCCGTCCCGATGTAGAGGAACTCGCCGTCCGTGGTGAGCCCGGTCCCGATCCAGGCGCGGAACCCCTTGTCGAGATTGAGCGAGTAGCTGACGTTCCCCTCGGCATCCAGAGCGAAGACGCCGCCGCAGTCTGGGTTGACGGGTTGCTGACAGTTCGAGAAGGGCGAGTTCACGGTCCCGTAGTAGTAGAGCCCATCGAGGAAAACTCCGGAGGAGTCGCTCGTGGCTCGCACGCCGATCTTGTCTTTGAACGCGAGGGTCTCGGCGTCTAAGCGCAATACACTTCCACCGAAGCCGACGTCCCAGTACAGAGTGTTCGCCTCGGAAACGTACGTGAGGGGCGCCTCGCCCGCGGCACCTCCGTAGATCTCGTAGAGTTGACCGTCACGGGCGTTGAAACCCAGCAACGTCCGGTCGTAGGGGCCGCGCGTCTGACACTGTCGTTGGTGGGTGTGCATGGGGTAGATCATCCAGTCACCTACGACGATGGGCGTAGCCGTCACATTCACGCAGTCCGTGATGGGGATCTGAACGTAGCGCACGTCACCTTTGACGGCATAGGTGGCGTCGGGAACGGGCTGGGGCTGAGACTGGGCAGCCATCGCCGTCGCCAAGCGCGTATCGGTCACGGCAGTGAACGCGCCGACCATTTCAACGCGTGATATCGAGGAAAACGTGCTCACCATCGCCTCTCCTACACCGCTGAGGAAAAGAACGGCGAACACGAGGTTCATGAGAAGGATGCGTCTCATATTCATCGATGAATTGCGCCGAGTTGTGGTTTCGCCCGGCTTGAGTTCGGTTTTCGATGGACATCTCAGATCGATTCGGTTCGGTTTCACTATTGGACCTCCTGAAAGAAATTTTCGCTCGCCCCTTGATAACGAGCATGGGTTGAGTCTCAATCTCTCGAATCACCGGTGAATACCGATCACCCGAGCGGGGCTCAACACCTCAATCCAAGGTTCGTTCCGGGCTTCTCGTCCAATGCCGACGCCTGAATGGATGACCAAAGTTTCCCCTCCGTTCCCTCTCCCTGACTTTTACGACACAAGGAGATGAATAAAAGTTTGAAAAAAATCTCGCCAGCCCGAGCAAGAGGAAACCACACGCCAAGCACCCGCTGGCCGCCAGCGTGCATCGCGATGGATGAGAAGGTTGACTTCATGGAGCGGGCCTGGGCGCGGTGAGTTCGGGATCACGCTCTCATGCCGAACCCCCACATGAGGCGGACTCATCGTCAAGGAATACTTCTCGCCGCCGGGTATCATCCTCCCGAGGAAAAATATGTCCAAAGGCTATCGAGTATTCATAGCCCATTCACGCCTTGAGGAAAGAGAAAAAATCATCCGTCAGCGCACGGACCACCATGAAGGATGACCATCGGGAAGGCAGAGGGGCACCATTCACGGCGCACCGGTGGCGGTCATAAATGGCTCTGTTTATGAACGTCTCTTCCGAGGAGCGAGTCGATCGCTCACCCGTGCTGGGAACGGGGAGACTTCACTTCTCCACCGGCCTTCGGTGAGCCGCGCGCACCGGATGGACCCTCTCCTCGAACACGAAGAGTTCCGCGAGCCCGCACATACTGCCGATAGTCGCCCGAAGGAATGAGCACGGCGCCAGGGTCGTTTCTTAGGTGATCGGGACGAGCGTAGAGGTACGCCCACGCTCTCACCGGGGAACCGTCTTCGAATTGGACGTCGACGGGACATCGCCGATACAGGCTCGATAAAGGCATCGTGGGATCGCATCCTTCGAACTCGTCCAGGATGCGAAGGACCCGTTCCGGATCGAGGAGGTGAAAGACGTCACCCCACACGGTGTATGGCCCGCTGGGATCTTCAATGGCCGCCGGATAAGGACCGAGGTCGTATAACCGACCGGCGAATCGTCCTCGGCCAAGATACTGGATATCCGCCTCCACGGCGAGCTCTCGCGTGAGACCGAATCCTCGCATCAGCGTGCCATAGGCAAACAGCTTATCGATCATGAGCGACACCGATGCGCCGAGCCGTGGCCGATAACCGAGGTCATCGTCCCCTTCTTCATCCGCTCAATGATCCAGGTATGTCCCACCGCACCTCGCGATTGACGCGCCGAGGGTAAGGGATGTCCTTGCGCTGTCTTCCCATCGGCCATCAACCACGGGTTGGAGCGGCTATCGTCCCTTGAATTGCGGCGTGCGTTTCTCCACATACGCGCCGAGTCCTTCGGCCGCGTCTTCGCTCTGGAAGAGCAACTGCTGGAGCTCGCGCTCGAGGGCCAAACCATCGGCTAACGACATCTCCCACCCCGACTGAACGGCGCGTTTGATGCGACCGACGGCTCGACTGGCCTTATTGGGTGGGACGAACTGTCGAGCGTAATCCATGACCTGATCCCAGAAATTCTCGGCCGGATAGACGTAATTAATGAGGCCGAGCTCCAGGGCTTCTTCGAACTCCATCAACCGTCCCGTGGTCATCAACTCGATGGCCCGCGATTTGCCAACCGTTCGAGCGAGCCGCTGGGTGCCGCCGGTTCCCGGCAAGACTCCCAATGACACTTCCGGCAACCCGATCTTCCCCGCTCCCTGTTTGGCAATGCGAATGTCGCAGGCCAAAGCGATTTCCAATCCGCCGCCCACGCAATGACCGTTGAGCACGCCGATGACCAGTTTCGGCGTCTGCTCGAGACGGTTGAGCGTTTCGTTAGCGTGGAGACAGAAATAATACTTGTAGTCCGGCGTCACCTCCGAGAGCATCTTGATGTTGGCGCCGGCACAGAAGAACTTCTCTCCCGCCCCAGAGATGAGGAGCACGTGGACGTCAGGATCGAATCGCGCCTGCAAAATAGACTCGTCCAGTTGACGCATCATCTCGTAGGTATATGTGTTCGCCGGAGGATCGCTCAATTGAATGATGGCCACGCCATCCTCGACTCGATACTCGACCAGCCTTGTTTCCATACGTTTCTCCTCCCTGATATGTATGTTGGCATGATGCGTTTTCGACTCGCCACGAGCGGCGAGCTATTATCATACCGGATGGAGTTGCGGGCTGGCAAATGCGAAGTTCGTTCGCTTCCCTCCGGCCAGGAGGCGAATCCGCTCGGCCTTCTCTCCCGCGCTCGATGAGCACGACGCAATGTCCACACAGCCTTCGGCGAGGTCGCCTCCTACCGGCGAGGATCGAAGAATCGGCGCCCTGGATCCGAACGAAGCACCCGTTCGGCATGGGCGACGCCTTCACAGAACGTTTCCCAGATGAGCCGATGATCGCGACATAAGGCCCCCGCCCTGATCTTCCGCGGAGGTGAAATGATGAGGAGATTCCCCGCTTCCATCGTATGCTCGACATCCCAACAATCGTTCCAACGACGAATCCGCATGGACGTCTCCCACAACGTCCCCGTGGGGTCAGGGGTGATGACCACCGTTTGATCGGTCTGAAGCGATCGGGCGAGTTCTGCATAAACGGCATCCGGGGGCACTCGGAGAGGGACCTTCAGCGCGAACCCTCCATCGATCACATCCATGCCGTCCACGCGCAGCGGCATCCCCATCGCCCAGGGGATGAGACAGGAAGCCATGATCACCGAACGGATGTTCTCCGGCGTCAATTTGCGCACCGCCGCCGTCACCGTCCGAGGCTGACTGTCAAAGAGGATGGCTCGGTAATCGTAATCCGAACAGATGTACTTCACGGGCCATTTCCTGGTGAGCGACTGAAGGAACAACCGGCGCATGTCTCGGCGTCCAATCGGTTGTCCGTTCCGTCTCCTCAACTGGGTGGTGACGATGACCAATCGAGTGGGATTCCGCGGGTCCAGGATACGCTCGACGATACGGTCCTCCAACACGTACGCGATCGAATGCTTCAAGTATGCCCGGAAGAAGCGCGCCCCGAAGAAGCCGCGTTCCTCTGGGCGCACCGCTGGCGGCGAAATTCCCTCGGCTCCCCAGTTACTCCATCCCTTCAGGAATGTCTCCGGATCACCACTCGCGGCATTCGCCGCCATGTACGCTCCCACCGATGAACCGATGACCATGTCGGGAACGGCGCCCGTGGCGAGTGCCGCTTTGGTCAATGCATAACCGACGCCACCTTCCCAGGCGCCGGGTCCGGCACCGCCAGTGTCAAAGACCCATTTACGTCGGATTGGAGACATGGATAGCCCCCACGAGACTCCGAATCCACCCGGGTCCTCGACCATGAGTCCATCTCAACCCGGTCGCGGCACCCGGGTAGAGGATTCCGGAATCCATCCAGAGTCCGGGGATTTTATCGTACCGAACAACAGTTGGCCATGAGTATCCCGCTCGACTGATGAGAGACTCAGGAGCGGCGTTCTCTTTCCCGAGGGTGATCGATCGATTCCGGAGCGTCCAACCGATGGGTCGTCTGCTCCGTCACACTGGGAGGAATCCGAACTCCAGCATGGGAGGCAATGGGCGGCGTTTCCGACCCCGGAAACGCACTGGCCTTTGGCGTTTTTTTGAAGACAGGATGTCCTC
>RFHM01000002.1 GCA_003696865.1 Acidobacteriota bacterium
CCCGAGCCGGATACCCCGGTGATACAGACGAAGCAGCGCAAGGGAATGTTCACATCGATGTTCTTCAGATTATGAGCGCGGGCTCCTTTGATCTTGAGAGCGAGACCTCGGCGAGGCCGGCGCCGCTCGCGAGGCAGAGGGATTCGCAGTTCGCCGCGGAGGTACTTACCGGTGAGCGATTGAGGATCCCGCTCCAGCTCATCGACCGATCCCTGGAACACGACCTGCCCGCCCGCTTCTCCCGCTCCCGGACCCAGATCGATGATGCGATCGGCAGCCCGAATCATGTCGGCATCATGTTCGACGACGACGACGGTATTGCCAATATCGCGCAATTGCTTGAGGATGTGAATCAATCGGTGATTATCGCGCGGATGAAGGCCGATGCTCGGTTCGTCCAGGACGTACAGCGTGCCCACCAGGGAGGCTCCCAGGTTGGTCGCCAGTTGGATACGTTGCGCTTCGCCGCCGGAGAGCGTCGAAGCCAATCGGTCCAGGGTGAGATAATCCAGCCCCACATCTACCAGGACGTCGAGACGATGTTGAATCTCGCCGAGCAACCGCTCGGCAATAGCCCGTTGTTCTGCCGACAGCGTGAGTTGGCGGAAGAATTGGGCGCACTGACCGATGCTCATCGCGCAGATCTCCGGCAGGGTCTTCCCGCCGACGCGCACATTCAGAGCTTCGGACCTCAGGCGAGTGCCGTGGCACGTTGGGCAGGTGGAATATCCGCGGTATTTGCTCAGGAAGACGCGCACATGAACTTTGTATTTTTTGGTCTCCAGCCAATCGAAAAACCCACGAACGCCAGGGAAGTCCTCTGATCCATTGATGATGAGTCGTTGTTGCTCGCCGGTGAGTTCGGCAAAAGGCACATCCGTAGGGATGCCCGCGTGTTGGCAGAACTCCAGCAGCTCTTCCTGAATCCAGTCAAATTGCGGTTTCGTCCACGGTTCGATGGCTCCTTCTTCGAGAGAGAGGGCTTTATTCGGGATGACGAGATCGAGGTCGACGGCGATGATGTTTCCGAATCCCTGACAAGTTGGACAGGCCCCATAGGCACTATTGAAGCTGAACAGCCGCGGTTCGGGCTTGGGATACGTCAATCCACATGGTTTGCATTCAAATCCTTCGGAGAATCGCCACCGTTGCTGGCCGTTGCCGACGGTGTGGATTTCGACCGTCCCGTAGCCTTCCCGGTAGCTCAGTTCCAGGGAATCCACCAGTCGCGAGCGGACATCGGCTCGCGCCACCAGGCGATCGACGACGACGTAGACATCGTCCAGTTTCTCGAATGGATTGGCATCGATGGAATCGAGTTCCACGACCTGACCCTGGCGGTAAAAGCGTGTGAACCCTCGTTGCATCAGGCTCATCAGGTGAGCGCGAACCCGGGTTCGTTCCTCGTTGGAGGGTTTCGTTCTTCGGTTCCATCGAGAAGACGAGCGCTCTGATGGGGATGGCAGACCGGCGGTGGCCGGGAAGAGGACATAAAAGCGCGTGCCCTCGGGCAAGGTTAAGACGCGATCGGCAATGGACTCCGGCGTGTCGCGGGTGACTTCCTGGCCGCATTGTCGACAGAAGGTGGTGCCTACTCGCGCGAAGAGAAGCCGAAGGAAGTCATAAAGCTCGGTCTGCGTCGCGACGGTTGAACGAGGATTCCGAGCTGGCGATTTTTGTTGAATGGCGATGGCCGGACAGATTCCTTGAATCTCATCGACATCCGGTTTGTTCATTCGCTCGAGAAATTGACGGGCGTAGGCCGAGAGCGATTCGACGTACTGACGCTGACCTTCGGCATAGATGGTGTCAAAGGCCAGACTCGATTTTCCCGACCCGGAGACGCCCGTGATGACCGTGAGCCGGTGAAGAGGGATTTCCACATCGATGCTTTTGAGATTGTGAACGCGCGCTCCTCGGATGACGATGGCTTTCTCGCCCATAGCACAAACTTCTTAGTATATTCGCCAGCCATTGAGGATGCAAACGGGGAGAATGGTTAAGTGGCTGATCCGCGAGGTGGAACGGCAGAATGGGATGCAGCCCTGGGGCGACGATGAGAAGAGCGGTGAGCCCCAGGCCATCATCCTGTCACGTCATTGGCGGTGCAGGGCTCACGGGAAGGAGGCCAGGCGCAGGCGGATCAAGAAGCGGCGGGAGGACGCTGCGTCGGAAAGGCGGCTGCCGCATCTTGAGGAGTTGGACGCGTTGTGGCGCGCAGCGCGCTGACCGGATGGCTCAGTATGATCGGTGCGCCCGAGCGCCGAGCCGAGGGCAGACGGCCTCGCCCGGCTATACACGGAAACCGGTGGCGCTGGAGATCCCGGAGAAGTGGGATCGGGTCTGGCCGTACACCGACCATGCCACCGAACGAGCCATTGGCCGCCATCCGAAGATACGTTCCCGCTCCATGCGGGGCTTCAAGGTCCATGATCATGTTCCTCGATTCGACGCCCCCGCGGAGACGAACGCTACGCCGACCGACTCCAAGGTCCATGATCATATTCCTCGGTTCGTTCATCGGCGGGCCTGGCGGTGGGAGAGGCAGTGACCGGGTCGCCCTGCGGGTGTATCTCGACCAGTTCGTGACGGCCACAGAGAACCCCGCTCATCAATTCGGGATCTGGCCGCCTCGACCCTCATGTACCGATCTCTTCCTTCTCACACTGAGCCAGTTTCTCCAGGATCTGCTGGCGAATGGCGTGGATATTTTTGCCGATGAAGATCCCTTGATTGACGAAGCGGTCGAGCGATCCATCGGGAATGCGATACCATTCGAAATCGAAGCGACCACATGTGTAGTTGAACAAGGAGGCAAATGGCGAGGATTCGTCGAACCGGACGATCCCTTTGGCCCGGTAGACCGATGAGGGAAGTTTTTTCAGGAATCGCTCAAATCGGTGACGATCCAGCGGTCGGCGGCTCTCATAGGTGAACGCCGCGATGCCATCGTCGCCGAGGTGATCATCGCTGGATTGAGCGGCCAGATCCCGCCGAGCCTGCTCGCGCGCTCGCAGCCGCTCCCGGTGGATCGCCGCGCTCGTCCCGAACAGAATATCATGGGGAGCCGCGCCGAATTGCGTCGGCAAAATGAGCGCGCGTCGGTTATGCCAGCGGAGCCGCCGCTCCACCCTCCGTCGATGCCGGTCATCGACGAGATCGATCTTGTTCAGCACGATGAAATCGGCCATGGCCACCTGGCGTTTGGTCACCGAGCTGGCTCGGAAGTGCTGGAGAATATTGGCGGCATCGACGACGGTGATAATGGCATCCACGCGAAATCCGGCGGCATGGACCTCATCGGCCAGCCTCACCGGATCGGCGAGCCCGGTCGTCTCAATGATGATGAGATTGGGATTGACCGTGTCCATGATGGATTGAAGCGCCAGCGCAAACTGCGTGTTCACCGAGCAGCAAATGCATCCCGACGTCAACTCGATCATCTTCTCCACGTTCATGCACTCGATCGCCCGGCCATCGATGCCGATCTCGCCAATTTCGTTGACGATGACCGCCACCCGCTTTTGACCGAGTCCGTGCTCCAGGATGTGCTTGAGGAGCGTCGTCTTGCCGCTGCCCAGAAATCCGGTCACAATGTCCACCGCACAGAACACGATCTCACCTCCTCGGAGAAGAGCATGTGGCGCCGGTTGGCCGCTTGCCGGCCTTTTTTTCGTCGCACTTGACGAGCATATCCCGGTTGAAGTTCACAGTTCACGGGCGGTCTTCGCGCCGCCCACTTCTCTCAACAAATTTCATACAATACCATATCCGGCACCGTTCGGCCATCGGCCGAGAACGCTCCCCCATCTGAAGCGATGGAGCCGCGGCCAGCGGATGAGAGCGCCGCGATGGCCTCACAAGTTCTCCAGGATGAAGTTCGTCATGGCCGTGCGAAGATGCTTCACCAGTAAGGGGTCTCGGATGCCATGACGCGATCGCGGATAGAGCAGGAGCTGAAACTCCTTGCCCGCCTTCTCCAATGCGTAGATGAACTGGATGGTATTCTGAAGATGCACGTTGTCGTCGATCGTGCCGTGGATGATGAGCAATTTCCCGTGCAAGTTCTTGGCCGCATGGACTGGCGAACTCTTCCGGTATCCCTCCGGGTTGTTTTGGGGGCGCTTCATGTATCGCTCGGTATAGATCGTATCGTAATCTCGCCAGTCGGTCACCGGCGCTCCGGCGATGCCGATCTTGAAACTCGTGCTGTGCGTCAACGCATAACAGGTCATGAATCCGCCGTAACTCCATCCCCAGAGGCCAATCCGGGAAGCATCGACGTAAGGTTGCCGTTTCAACCAATCGAGGCTGTCTTCCAGATCTCTCAGTTCCAATTCTCCAAAACGACCGTATACTGGCCATGTTGATTCCACGCCCTTTCCGCTGGCCGTGCGATTATCGCAGATCCAGATGATATATCCGCGCTCGGCCAGGAGTTGATGCCAGAGATAATTCGTTCCTCCCCACGCATTCCTCACCATGGGAGCGTGCGGGCCACCATAGATATAGCACATGACCGGATACGTCTTGCTGGGATCGAAATCGGGGGGCTTGATCATCAGCGCTTCCATGACAAACCCATCCCGCGTTTTCACCTGGAGGAATTGAGGCGTGCCCAGTTTATACTCCTGGAGCGTTTCGACCTTGTTCTCGTCGATGACCCTGACCAGTCTTCCTTGAACGTCGTAGAGACGAACCTGGGGGGGAGTGGTGATATCGCTCCAGTAATCGATGAAGTGGGTATAGGTGGGATTGAAGCTCGCCCGGTGGGTGCCTTCTCTTGGAGTCAATCGTCGAAGGCCGCTGCCGTCGAGGCCAATTCGATAGGTATGCGGAGCGATGTGACTGTGTTCGGTCGCCGAAAAATATATGATCTGATGGTCTTCATCGACGCCGTATAATCGGCGGACCTCCCATCGACCGGACGTGATCTGGCCGATGAGCGTCCCATCGCCGCGATAGTGGTAGAGGTGTTTCCATCCCGTGCGTTCGCTGAACCAGAGAAATGACCCATCCTTCAACCAGTAGGGCTGATCGTGGACGTTCACCCAGGCTTTGGAGGTCTCGCGCAGCAGCGTGGTCGACGTGCCCTTCTCGGGATCGGCCAGATTGAGATCGAGCCAGGTTTGCTCGCGGTTTTGCACCTGGAAGACGACTTTTTTGCCATCGGGCGTCCATCCCACGCGGACGATGAGGAACTCGATGGGCTGATAGCGGGAAAGATCAATCCACCGCGTCGCTCCCCCAGACGCCCGAACGACTCCCAGGCGAGCCAGGGGATTGGGATCTCCCGCTTTGGGATAGGGGGTCACCTCGAGTCGCAGTCGATAGGGGATGTGATCCACGACGGTGAACGTCTTCACCGGCGACTCATCCAACTGAAGGTAGGCGATCCGGCTGGAATCCGGACTCCACCAGTAGGCGCGGAAGTGACCTCGACCGTACACCTCTTCTTGATACACCCAATCCAGTCGACCATTGAGTCGCTTCGGCCCGCCGTCCGTGGTCAACGCGCGTTCCCGCTGAGTGGCGATGTCCACCACGTAGAGATCGTTACGACGCACGAAACTGACCAGCTTCCCATCGGGACTGAAGTCGGCTTCCCGTTCGGGTTCCGGAGTATGCGTCAATCGAATGGCGCGACCGCTCTCCACATCGTAATAGAACAGATCGCGGGCGTGGTTGACGAGCAAAGCGGTGTGAGCCTTGTTCATCGTGTACGTCCCTCGTCGGGCGATGCGTCGGGCTTCATCGGCAGTGAATCCGGGCAATCGAGCGAAAGCGGCTTCCATTCGCTGGACATCGAGAAACGGCTGGGCTTCCCCCGTCAGAGCGTGGACGGTGAGGAGTTGAACCTCGCCGGTCTTAGGATCGACTTTCCGCTGCAGGTAATGCTCGGCATCCAGCCAGCGCAGATCGAGCGGCGGCGAACCGCTGAAATTGATCCGCTTCTGTGGATCGTAAAGATCGTCGATGGTGAGTCGCTTATCCTGTGCCCGAACCAGAGTCGTGGGCACGAGCACGAACAAACCGATGAGGACGATAGCTCTGCGAATCATCGTCTCACGCCTCCCAGTAGATGATGACGTTTTGCCTCCTTCATGCATCGTCGTCATGGCCGGCATACGGATCGCCCGACGAATCGAGCATAGACTCCTATCACACCCCCACCCTCGGCGTCAACACCCGGCGTTCGCTGCGAGAGTGGTCGGAGGCCCCTCCGATGGGTCCATCTCATCGTTCCATCGCCAATGAGGCCGCCTCGATGCTTCCTGCTACGAGCTGTGGCTCAATACACAAACCGATCATTTTGAGGTATGCTTACATTTCTTTCTGAGAGGATGATGATGCGCGAGATCCTGAATTATGCCAGAGCACAAACGCCCGAGATGATTCGAACGCTCCGTCAGATGGTGGAGATAGAATCTCCTTCGAGTGAGCCAGACGCGATCAATCGGCTGGCCGGGTTCCTCGTCGATCGATTCGCTCCGTTGAGTCGGGAAGTGGATCGCATACCGGTCAGCGGCGCCGGAGATCTGGTTCGCGCCCGCACCGGCCGAGGCGAGGGCGCCATACTCGTGCTGGGTCACATGGATACCGTATGGCCGCTCAGCACACTCCGTGACCGACCGGTGCGCATCGAAGGGGAAAAGCTTTACGGGCCCGGCTCATTCGATATGAAAGGAGGGCTCACCGTGGCCCTGTTCGCCCTGAAGACGCTACATGCGCTCGACCTTCGCCCTGAACGTTCGGTCACCTTTCTGTTCACCTCCCTGGAGGAAGTCGGGGGCAGACCGTATCGCCACATTCTGGAGCGGGAGGCCCGACGATGTCAGAGCGTTCTGGTGTTGGAACCCCCTCTGCCCGGGGGGGCGGTCAAGACGGCCCGTAAGGGGACGGCGCGGCTCATCTTGAGGGTGCACGGGCGATCGGCGCACGCGGGACTGGCGCCCGAGGAGGGCGTCAATGCCATCATCGAATTGGCCCATCAACTCGTCAGGTTGGCGTCGTTGAATGAGTGGGGTGAAGGGCTCAGCGTCAATGTGGGGGTCATTCGGGGCGGCCGACGAGCCAATGTCGTCCCCGATCGGGCGGAGGCGGAAATCGACATTCGTTTTTCCTCCTTGGAGCAGGGAAAGAGGGCCATCGAGGCCATTGGCCAATTCCAGCCCATCCTGGATGGCGCGGAGATCGAGGTCCTCGGCGATCTCTCCGTTCCGCCCATGGAACGGACCGAAGCGATCGTCTCTCTCTATCAACGCGCTCGGGCGATCGCCGCTCGCCTGGGATTCGATCTCCCGGAGGGGGCAGCCGGCGGGGCGAGCGAGGGGAGCTACACGGCAGCCTGGGGTATTCCCACTCTGGATGGTCTGGGTCCGGATGGGGATGGCGCGCATGCCGCCCATGAACACGTTCTCATCCCTTCACTGGCCGAGCGCACGGCGTTGCTCGCCGCGCTGCTCCTGAAGCTATAGAAGATCTCGTCGGCGGGCACATCCACCGGCCCGACCCTTTCATGATGCTCGTTTCGGGGTTCTTCCACTCTGGCCAGCGTGCGAAGAGAAACATCTTGCCAACCCCCATGTCCTTGATTAAAATTGAATACGCATGCGGATGTGGCGGAACTGGTAGACGCGCTAGCCTCAGGAGCTAGTGGGGGCAACCCCGTGGAGGTTCGAATCCTCTCATCCGCATTCCTCGTTTCCCCTTCTCGTTCGTTAGAGAAAATCGCTCACTCCTGTGGTGTGAGCTCCGGAGAGGGAGTCACCCATGGCGCGCCCCGTGCCACATCGCGGGGATGAACAGAGCCCGTAGGAGGATCTTGGCGTTCTTTGCGCCTTTGCGGTGATTTCCGAGGGAGTCAATCGGGGCAAGTGGTGCGTGGATTGATGTCCACCTCACGCCTGGGCATCCATGAGAGAGGTTGAGACGCGAGCATGGTGCGAGGGCACGATGAGGAGCGTCTACGAGGTGATCTCTTCCAAAGCCGCGGCCCCGCTGACGATCTCGATGATCTCTTTGGTGATGGATGCCTGACGCACGCGATTGAGTTGGAGCGTCAACGCGTTGATCATCTCCGAGGCGTTATTGGTGGCCGAGTCCATGGCTACCATTCGCGCTCCATGCTCTGAGGCCGCCGATTCCAGCAACGCCCGATACACTTGCGTCTCCACATAGTGGGGCAGAAGATGGCCGAAAATTTCGGCCGGAGACTGCTCATAGATGTACTCGACGAGCGTATCCCCCCGCGAGGGCGACCCATCGGCAAATCCGCCGAGCGGAAGGAGTTGCTCCAGTTTGACCTGCTGGCGCATGGCCGATTGGAACTCGCTATACAGGATGAACACGCGATCGATCCGCTGTCTGGGATCGCAGAAGTCCTGGATGAGGCGATGAGCGATCTCCTGGGCGTCGGCGAATTCCACTCGCCGGTCGGTGATCTTGGTGTAGGCCTGGCGGATAGGCACTTTGCGGCGGCGGAAGAAATCCTGGCCTCGGCGACCGACGGTCACCAATTCCACGCGCTTATCGGCATTTTGACGGAGGAAATCCTGTGCCCGCCGAATCAGGTTGGTGTTGAACGCCCCACAGAGACCCCGATCCGCGGTGATGAGAACGAGGAGAACATGCTCGTCTCCACGTTGCTCCAGCAAGGGGTGGGTATATTCTTCGACGCGGCGGGAGAGGTTGCCGAGGACGCCCACCATTTTCTCGGCGTAGGGGCGAGCGGCGGTCACCCGTTCCTGGGCGCGCCGAAGTTTGGCCGCCGAGACCATCTTCATGGCACGAGTGACCTGCTGCATATTGCGCACGGCGCGGATGCGCCGTCTCAGATCCTGAAAGCTCGGCATAGAGACTCCGGTTATGAATGCGTTTCGCTGACCGCTTCACCGGTGGAGGCGCCCACGCTCACCGCCCCGCCATCATCGGCCCACCGGTCTTGAGTCCCCGGCGCGAGTTCGGCCGGCTCGCTCCGCTCGGCGAGGAATCGTTCCTTGAATTCGCTCACCGCTTCCTTCAACTCGGCTTCGATCTCCTCGTCGATGGCCTTCCGGGTGGCGATCTTTTCCAACAGGCTCCCTCGGCTGTTTTCCACGAATCGGAGAAGACCCTGTTCGAACGGCTTCACATCCTCGACGGGCAGATCGTCGAGGTAACCGTTGGTGCCCGCCCAGATGACCAGCACCTGTTTTTCCACGTCCATGGGCTGATACTGCGGTTGGTTGAGAAGTTCGGTCAATCGGCGTCCGCGATTCAGTTGCGCCTGGGTGACTTTGTCCAAATCGGACCCGAACTGGGCGAAGGCGGCCAGTTCTCGATACTGGGCCAGCTCCAATCGAAGGCGCCCGGCCACCTGCTTCATCGCTTTGATCTGAGCCGCTCCACCCACGCGGGAGACCGAGATGCCCACGTTGATCGCCGGGCGAATGCCGCTATGGAAGAGATCGGTCTCCAGGTAGATTTGCCCATCGGTGATGGAGATGACGTTGGTGGGAATATAGGCCGAGACATCCCCGAGTTGCGTTTCGATGATGGGCAGGGCAGTGAGCGAGCCGCCGCCGTTCTCCTCGTTGAACTTGGCCGCCCGTTCCAGTAATCGCGAGTGGAGATAAAAGACGTCGCCGGGATACGCTTCTCGACCCGGCGGCCGGCGCAACAGCAACGAAATTTCTCGATAGGCGGCGGCATGCTTGGACAAGTCGTCGTAAATGATCAGGGCATGTTGGCCGCGGTCGCGGAAATACTCGCCCATGGCGCACCCGGCATAGGGGGCCAGATATTGCATGGCTGCCGGCTCGGAGGCCGTCGCCGAGACGACGATCGAGTAGGACATGGCGTCGTAATCTTCCAGCGTCTTGACGACCTGGGCGACGGTGGATTTCTTCTGGCCGATGGCCACGTAGATGCAGATGACGTCCTTGCCCTTCTGGTTGATGATCGTATCCACGGCGATGGCCGTCTTCCCCGTCTGACGATCGCCGATGATCAGTTCGCGTTGTCCGCGACCGATGGGAATCATGGAATCGATGGCCTTCAACCCGGTCTGCAGTGGTTCGTGAACCGGGCGCCGATCCACCACGCCCGGCGCCAACCGCTCGACGTGGCCGTAGGTGTCGGTGACGATGGGGCCACGACCATCGATGGGGCGACCGAGGGCGTCGACGACGCGACCGATGAGCGCTTCGCCCACCGGGACCTGCATGATGCGCCGGGTGCGCTTCACCTCATCGCCTTCCTTGATGAGGTGATAATCGCCAAACAGCACGGCGCCCACTTTATCTTCTTCCAGGTTGAGGGCGAGTCCGGCGACGTCGTGAGGGAGGTCCAGAAGTTCGCCGGCCATCACTTTCTCCAGTCCGTAGATCTCGGCGATGCCATCGCCCACCTTGATGACGCTCCCCACTTCCTCGACGGCCACCGAGGCGCCGAAATTCTCGATTTGTTGCCGAATCAAATTGCTGATTTCGTCGGCCCTGATCTTTTCCATGGGGCATACTCCTTGACTTCAGAATTGTTCGGCCAATTGCCTCCGAAGTCGCTCCAGTTGCGTTTGAATTGATCCGTCATAGACCTCGCTGCCGATGCGAACGATCACCCCACCAATTAACTCCGGCTCCGTGCTCGCGTTGAGGCGCACGCGTTTTCCGGTGAGCTGCTCCAGTCGACGTTTCAAGAGTTGGGATTGATCCTCGGTCAACGGATGAGCGCTGACCACATCGGCCGTCACGATGCCCATCCGGTTATCCAGTTCTTTCAAAAACGCCGCGTACATCTCTTCCAGATGCTGGAAGCGATCATTTTTCACCAGCAGGCGAAGGAAATTCTCCGTCAGCCGGGTTGGTCGGGTGCGCTGCAAAAGGGCATCCAGGAGGCGCTCTTTCTCCGGCCTGGTCACCGCCGGATTGGCAAAGGCCAAGGCGATAGACGGCACGGACCGCATCAACTCGCTGAAGTAACCGAGTTCATCCCGCACCACGTCCTGCTCTCCTTTCTCCAGCGCCAGATCGACGAGCGCCGAAGCGTAGCGCATGGCGATCTTCCCGATCATTGGCGCACCTCCTGAAGGCGGTGACTGAATGCCTCCACCAATCGGTGGTGATCCTGTTCGGTCATCTGCTGGCGGATGAGCGATCTGGCCAGCTCCACCGTCTGCTGGGCCACGAAGGCCTTCAGTTCCAGTTCGGCGGCGCGGGCGGCGCTCTCGATATCCCGCCGCGCTTGAGCTCGCAATTTTTCCGCCTGCGATCGAGCCTGAGCCTGGATGCGCGCTTCTTCAGCCTCGGCTTCGGCCTGGGCTCTTCGCTTGAGTTCTTCGATCTCCTCGTCCAGGCGGTCGAGCCGGGCCTCGATCTCTCGCAGCTTTGCCTGAGCCTTCTCTCGTTCCACTCGAGCGTGATCCAGCTCGCGCCGAATGCGTTGACGGCGTTCGTGGAACCATTGGGCGACGGGTTTTCGAACCAGATAATAGGTGATGCCGAGAAACAGGAGCAGGTTGATGAGTTGCGGGATCTCGGGAGCGATGAAGGCTAGCTCAGTCAACATCGGTAGGTGTGTCACGGAATCCGCGTCACCTCCTCAATCCGGCGACCCAGCAGCGTATCGGCGAGATGACGGGCCATGGTGCGCGCTTCCTCGGCCAACTCCGCTTTGGCCTGGGCCACCTGTTTCTGGATTTGCTCGCGGGCGCGCGCGATGTCGTCAGCCACTTCCTGTTTCGTCACTTCCAGCAGTCGCGCTTGATGAGCGAGTGCTTGACGCCGCCGTTGCTCCAACAGAGCATATGTTTCTGCTCGCGCGCGTCGGAGGGTCGTTTCATACTGGGCGACCTTTCGGTCATATTCGGCGAGCATCGCCTTGGCTTCGGAGATGTATCCATGGGTGCGACGGAGCCGCTCGTCAAGGACATGATTGATGGGGTTGAAGAGAATGCGATTCAGAAGCCAGGCCAGGATGATGGCGGTGAAGAAAACCACCACTGCACTGGCATCCGGTTGCAGAACATTTCCTTGTTCGGCCAGAATCACGAGTCTGTGCACAACCAATCCCGTTGCTCAACTGACGATGACAGCCTACGTTAGCACAGGGTAAAATCGAGTGTCAAGGTTTCCCCCGCCGAAAATCTCTCAGGATTTCCCGAGCCGCATTATATCCCGGCGCCCCCATGACCCCGCCGCCAGGATGCGCCCCCGACCCGCACAGATAGAGGTTGTCAATCGGTGTCCGATACTGGCACCATCCGGCCACCGGCCGCAGGAAGAACAATTGGTCCGGGCTCATCTCGCCATGAAAGATATGTCCTCCGGTCAACCCGTATTCGCGTTCCAGATCCAGTGGCGAGATCACCTGGCGTTCCTCGATGAGATCTTCCACATTGGGGGCATATTCGCTCAACAACGCGATACATCGATCGGCGAATGCCTCTTTTATCTCATCCCAATGGCCCTCGGCGAGGGCGTAAGGTGCATATTGCACGAACAGCGAGAGAATATGTTTCCCCGGCGGGGCCAACGACTCATCGTAGGCCGTGGGGATGGTACATTCGAGCATGGGGGCGGCCGACGGTCGACCGGCCAGAGCGTCGTTCCAGGCGCGATCCAGATAGTCCCGCGAGGGAGAGATGTGAATCGTCGCCCGGTGAGCTGGTCCGAGCGTCGTGCCGGGGCAGGCTTTGAAATTGGGAAGCCCTCCTAAGGCGAGATTGATTTTGAGGACGGAGCCCGTCATACGAATGTTTTCGATCGCCCGACGAAACTCAGCGTCCAGGTGTTCCGGGGCGATGAGACTGAGGAAAGTGTGGCGGGGATCGGCGTTGGAGACGATGGCGCGGGCCGTGAGTTCCTCCCCGTCTTCCAGGACGACGCCGCGCGCCCGCCCGTCTTTGACGAGGATGCGAGTCACCGGAGCCCCCGTGCGGATCTCTGCGCCCCGAGCTCGCGCCGACTCGGCGATGGCCTGACTGAGCGCTCCCATGCCCCCGCGCACGAACCCCCAGAGGCCTCGTTGTCCGGTGGCACTTCCCATCACGTGGTGAAGTAAAACGTAGGCCGTCCCCGGCGTAGACGGTCCGCCCGACGCGCCGATGATCCCATCGGTAGCCAGCGTGACTTTGACCGCTTCGGACTCAAACCACTCGTCGAGGAATTGACTCACACTTTGCGTCAACATCTTGATGAGGCGATGGAGGTCGGCGTCGGCCAACCTCAGGCCTTCCCATCCCAGCCGGGCCAAGCCGAGGAGATCCGAGGCCCGTCGCCTGATCAGGTTAGGGGGCGTTCGGAGGAGATAGTGCTCGACGAATCGGGCCAGGCGCTCCAGTTCGGCTTCGTACTGGGGGTAAGCGGCGGCATCGTGGGGGGAGAATTTCTCGATTTCGCGGCAGGTGGCTCGGCCATCCCGCCAGAGGAACAGGTGGCGGCCATCGGGGAACGGCGTGAACGAGGCGGGATCTTTGGGATAGAGGTGCAACCCGAATCGATGGAGATCGAGATCGCCAATGATGCGGGGGTGAAATAAGCTGCACAGATAAGCCAACGTGGACACCCGATACCCGGGCCAGGGACTCTCGGTCACCGATGCTCCACCCACCACCGGCCGCCGCTCCAAAACGACCGTCTTCAAGCCCGATCGAGCCAGATACGCCGCCGCCACCAGCCCATTATGGCCTCCTCCGATGATGATGATGTCATAGGCCTCGGTCATGACTCCACTGACCCATTGCCTGTTTCACCGGTTGGTCAATGACCCGTGACTGCATGTTGCGAGGTGTGGGGATGGGCATGTTCATGGATTGTGGTCATCCCCATGAGGGGAATGACGGGCATGTCAGAGACATCGTCAGCCTGTGGCCATGTCTTCTTCGGTCTCTTCCTCTTCTTTCAGCAGTCCTCGTTCTTTCAGTTCCTGGCATTTGACGCAATATCGAGCCCAGGGGAGCGCTTCCAGCCGCTTGGGGGAGATGGGCTGGCCGCAATTGAGGCAATACCCATACTCGCCCTCTTCAATGCGCTGGAGAGCTTCTTCGACTAACCGTAATCGTTGTCGATCCTGATCGACGCGCGTGATGGTATATTCGCGCAGGTTGGCGACCACGCTCACGTCCACTTCGTCTCCCGTTTCAGAGGCCGTCGACAACTCGACGCGTTCCCCCTCCTCCAGTTGAATCATCTGCTGTAAGTATTCTCGCTCGGCCAGCAATTTGTTATAGTACTTCCTGTGTTCGGGCTTCATGGTATGACCACGTATGCTCCGATGTTGCTCGCGTCCCCCCACCCATGGGGAAGACTCCCTGACGACAGGGTCGCCGTTCGGTTTTCAGTATGAGATGATTCCCGTCCCTAATATAGCCGGTAACTTTAGCATTTAATTTTTGCCGGGGCAAGGTTATGATTTGTTGACCCGATCTATCGATCGGGTCAACGAGCGATGAAGGCCCGTTCATACAACGCCGGCGATGTGATGGTCTCCGAGCCCGGAGGGCCGACGAGTGGGCCCGGTCTCATTGGAGGGAGAGGAAGAAGTGTCAGTGGGCTCATCGCGCTCATACAGGGAGGGAACACGATGGCGAAACAACTGATCCATTGTCCAGCAGCCCGATCGAACTTCGTGAGGAGTACTGGGAGCCGCCTCGATCAGTCGTTCTCCCGGTTTCATTCGGCGACCAGAGCGGGGATGATGACGGTGGCCATGATCGCGCTCATTGCGGTCTCCGGGCGCGGCCAGCCGCTCGACGTCGGCGGCCAGAGCGATGATGCCCAGCACACCAGGCCCGTCATGGAACTCAGCCTCAAACAAGCGGTGACCATGGCATTGGCTCCCGAGGGGAATGCCCGGGTTCAACTGGCCGAGCAGCTCATTCATCAGGCCGAAGCCCAATCAGCCGAAGTGCGCGCCGCCCTCCTGCCCCAGGTCGACGCATCGCTCGGTCAGCAAAACCGAACCATCAATCTCGATGCCATTGGCATTCGGATTGACGTTCCCCTGCCCGGATTTCGCCGGCCAGAAGTGGTCGGGCCATTCAACACCTTCGACGCGCGGGCGCGGCTGCGTCAGACGCTTTTCGACCTGAGTGCCGTCCGTCGCTTTCAAGCCTCGCGGGAGGGCATTCGATGGGCGCGGGCCGATCGGGAGAGCACGCGCGATCGCATCGCCGCCGAGGTGGCTCGTGCCTATCTCATCGCCGTGCGCGCCGACTCCCTGTTGGAAGCGGCCCAAGCCGACGTGGCGTTGGCCGAAGCCTTGCTCAAGCTGGCCATTGATCAGAAAGCCGCGGGCACGGGTACGGGCATCGAGGTGACGCGAGCCCGGGTGCAGCTTTTCAAACAACGGCAACGGCTGTTGGTGGCCGAGAACGAACGGCGCCGCGCTCATCTCCGCCTGCTCAAGCTCATCGGACTGGACCTCGACGTAGACCTCCGGCTCACCGACCCGTTGTCCTACGTCCCCGTGGAGCCGCTCACCGTCAAGCAAGCCCTGATGGTCGCGCTGCAGTCGCGCGCTGATTTCAAAGCTCAACAGCGGCGCCGGGAACGCGCTCGGTTGAGCTATCAGGCGACCAAATTAGAACGCGTGCC
>RFHM01000225.1 GCA_003696865.1 Acidobacteriota bacterium
ATGGAATGCTCTTCGAGGTCAACGGTCCAAATTTCCCCAAAGGTGGCCAAACTTCCCACAATTTCACATAATGTCTCACAACTCTTGGCACCTTTCACTGCGATGCCCGCGCCCACCGACCGGTGAGCCTGCACCCACGGACCACGATTCCCCACCTCGGCAGATCCCAGATCGCCGCCCTCGTCGCCCCTCAGCCCGACTCCCCCGTCCCTCCAGATGCCGCCCCCGGACCGCGGGGAATGAGCAAACAGCGACTACACACCATCACCCGACCACTCGGCAACTCCTGATAGGCCACCCACTCATTCTTCACCCACAAAGAGAGCGTCTTCCGACTCATTCCCAAACGCCGCGCCGCTTCCCGCATGGAGACATGTTCGGTCTTCTGGCGACAACGAGGGCAGACATACTCCGGCATGGTCCCTCCCCATTCGCACATTCAACCCCATGACCGGTGAGTTCCTCCGCGCTCTCACCCCGGACAAGACTCACCCTTCGGGCAGAACGCCGCCCACACCCCACCTCATGGGAAAGCTCGCCCAGTCAACTCATCCTGACGGACCTCAACCTTCCATCACACTCCTGCTGTGAACCCCGAGCCAATATACCACCCCCCTGAGAAACCGGTCAACATCACCGGACCAATGATGACCGGTCAGCACCCCCGGCCCCGCGGAGCACCATACCCGTCGCGCGACGGGATGAGCCGGGCGTTCGCGCACAATGGGCACAGACCATCGTCAGGTCTCTGCTCTCCCCGAAGCTTTGCCGCTCACTGGACCCGCTCATGAGCTTGCGCACACCACGAACGGCGAGAGTAGAACTGCCGAGATCGCTGAGATCATGGATCGTCCTTCCTCAACACCCTCGGCGAGGATTTTTCAAAAGAGTCGTCCAGAACCTGGGAAACCATGCTGATGTAAATGAACGCTCGGGGAATAGAGCGCAAGATGGCATCTTGCGCACCTCCTTTTTCCGCAAGAGTCGCCCAGGACCTCACCAACCACACCGAATGAACGAAAATGAGCGAGTCATCGAAGGATGATCACAGCGATGGAGTACAAGATGCCATCTCGTGCTGCCGATTATCCTGCGAAAGAACGAGATCAAGATGCCCGTTCCGAGGGGAGAAATCTCGGCCGGCCGCCGGTTCACTTCTTCCCTTTTCGGCCACTGGTCACTGAGCGCCGTGGCGGATTGGGTTGACGAAACTGCGTGGCCAATCGCTGAAGGGTGTCCACTCCCGGTTTCGATCGGACCGGCTTCACCGGATGCTTGAGGCGACGTTTCTTGTTCTTCATCCCATCTCAGCCTCCCCCGTCAAACTCGATGATCGAAAGCCTCTTCATAAGTATACCATGGCGCTCAGGGCGCGAGCGTCAAATCTTTGATGAAGGTGAAATCGGCCGAGGTGGGAATATGTGCATTCTTCACCCGCGGACTCATGACCGCCACGTTGGCCGGATACCAGAGATAGATCCAGGGCACATCCTCGGCCAAAATCTCCTGAATGCGAGCATAGAGGCGGATCTGCTCCTGACGATCGCTCGTCGCTTCGGCGGCAGCGATGAGTTCGTCCAGCGTCGGATTCCGATAGCGGGCTCGATTGAGGAAACCGGTGCGCTCCCGCTCGCTGACGCGGGGATCGAAGGGAATGGAACGGGAGCCGAAAGCGGCTTTGAAAATATCGACGAAGCGATTCGCGCCGGGCAAGCGCAGATATCCGATCTGGAATTGGCCCCGGTTCAGATCGTTGAGGTACGTCTGCAGTTCGAACGACTGAAGGTCCAGCGCGATGCCCACTCGTCGCAACTGCTCTTGCATGATGGTGGCTACCTCGCGCGCTTGCTCGGCCGACGACGTTTTCAGCGTGAGATGGAATCGCGGGGCCGGTCCCGGGCCATCGGGATCAGGATACCCGGCGGCATCGAGCAATTGCTCGGCCCGCCGGGGATTGTAATCATAATGTCGCACGCCGGGATGATAAGCCCAATGCCCGGGCGGCAATATGGTGGCCGCCTCTCTGGCCTGCCCACGGAACAGGCTCTCGATGATGGCGCGCCGATCGAGCGCATAGGCGATGGCCTGCCGCACGCGTCGGTCCGAGAGGATGGGATCGGTGGTGTTCAACACCAGATACTCGATGCTCGCTCCATCGGCGATGATGACCTTGAGCGCGCCCGATCGTCGCTGCTCCTCGACGAAGTCGGGCGACAGTCGCGTGTTGAACGCCAATTGGACGGTGCCGCTCAACAGTTCCAACGACAGCGTGGTGGGATCGCGAATGATCCTGATGGTGAGGCGGTCCACGCCCGGCCCTCCACCAAAAGCCTCCGGGAAGGCGCGCACGTCGACCTGCTGACTCTCGATGTACCTCTCAAACCGAAAAGGACCAGTCCCAATCGGGTGCTCGGCAATCGTCTCGCCAGAGCCTTCGGGGATGATGCCTACGGCCAATAGATCGACCAGAAGGCCGGGATACCTCTCCCGGCAATGAAACACGACGGTATGAGCGTCGACGGCTTCTACGCGGTCGAGCTTGCTGAAGGCGGCTCGCTTGGGAGAATCGAACTGGGGAGCGATCAGGCTATTGAACGTATAGGCCACGTCGCGGGCAGTGAGCTCTCGCCCATCGTGAAAAGTGATGCCCGACCGCAAATGAAACGTGTACGTCCGCTGGGCCTGATCGACCTCCCACCGGTCGGCCAACTCGGGCACGATCTCGAATCGCTCGTTGGTGCGCACCAAGGTGTGAAAGATGAGCTGCTGAATGTGTGCCGTTTCGGAGTTGGTCGGCCCCCGGGGATCGAAGGTGACGGGCGGCGTCTCCACGGCCATGACCAGCGTCCGCGCGGCATCGTCGCCCGCTTCCCGACAAGCTATACCCAGAATCAACCAGCCGCCGAGCAAGAGAGCGAGCGTCCACCATCCGAGACAACCGCCGGATCGCTCTACCCGAGCCAGGTCGCTCACCGTCGACCGTCTCTCCGTTCCCCATCGCGGCTCGCCGCGACCTCTGGCCTTGACAACCGTGACGCAATGGCGATGAGTCATCGAACGCGATGTTCCCCGGTTCGAATCTCGACGACCTGCTTGGCTCACTTCGCCAAACTTATAACACACCTCCGCGGGAGCGTCCAGCCAACCCCGATGGCGTCCAAGCTCACCTCCACGCCATTCCGTGACCGCGGAGGGCGTCAAGGACGATATAGAGTTGGGGCACTATCGTGAGCACGTCACCGGCGAGCGCGCGCTCTCTCTCACCGGTCGCCAGTCCCGATTGCACAAAGTTTATGCAAAATGCTAAAAGTGGTTGCCCCGTCATGAGTTAGACAATGCACCGAGCCACTTTTCCACAGACTTTTCCACAGTTTCTGTGGAAAATTCCCCGGCCCCTTCGAACGCGTCTCATGCTGAAAAAGCATTTTCAACCTTGAAAGTGTGAACCGGTCATTTGCGACTGCATGAGCCGCGGGCAAAAGCATGAGCGTTGCTCGGGTGACGGCATATCTCACTGACAACACGAGAGTTAAAAATTCGACCCGAAGATGGACCGAAATCGCGCATCAGTGGCACACCACTTGCTCACAACTTCCGAGGGGTGAACATTGATGGGTGTGAATGGAGATGAGAGCGATACATGGACTGACCATTGAGCGAGCACCTCGACGCGTGATGGTTCTCTGCCAGGACGTCGATGCCGCCAGGACCATCGAAGCCATTCTCCACAAAGAGGATTATCAGACCACGCTCATCAGAAATCCTCATCGGGCCGCTTTGATGATCACCAATCGGAACGATACTGACGTCATCATCGGCGACGCCCAGATGTGTATGGGGCGGGAGCGGGAGAACATCCTTCGGAGCATGCGTCTCGACCTGGAGGGCTTCAGCGTCCCCCTTCTCCTTCTCATCGATCCCGACGATGATCAGCAGTGGCATCTCATCGATCGTCTGGCCAGCGATGAGTTTGTGTTGAAGCCGTTCCGGGAAGAGGAACTGCTCTGCCGGTTGAAAGGGCTCCTCTGGCGGCGAGATCTCGGTCTCGGCTTGATGAACGATGATCAATGCCAGATGCGCTGTCAGGCGTTCGCCCATTATGTGCGGACGGACTTGGAGACGAGACGAGAAGCGGGAGAGGCTTCCAGCTTGGGACTGATCGAAGTGGTCGGGGCCTGGGATCACGTGATGCGTGGAGACGAAGTGGGTGACCAGTGGACCGAGCAGTTGATGACCTACATGACCACCAATCTGCGCCGCATCGATCGCGTCGTCCGCTCCGGCCGGGTGACGTTGATGGTGTACATGCCGAATCGCTCCGGTCCATTGGCCAGCGAGGCGCTTCGATTCCTGCAGGCGGAATTCGCGCAACGAACGGGATTGCCCTTCTGCGCCGGCCTGGCGACCTATCCGGAAGACGGGGAGAGCTTCAGCGAGCTGGTCCTGGCGGCCGATCACCTGCTGATGAAGGCGCGGGGGGCACGGGAGCAACTCGTTCTGACGTCACAGGACGCCGTGCGGGAGCGGGACGGGGGGCACAAGATCGTCATCGTCGACGGCGATCGGTTCATCACCACACCGCTCAAAGCGGTGTTCGACGCTTGGGGATACCGGACGATGATCGCCGAGAACGTCCATCAGGCTATGGAGATCATGCGCCGAGAGCCTCCTCATCTCCTCATCCTCGATCAGCGGATGCCCGAATTGACGGGGTTTCAATTCCTGGAACAATGGCGCGCCCAGAGGGATGGGCAATGGCCGGTGCCCGTCATCATGCTCACCACGATGATCACTCCGAACGATATCCTTCACGGATTCGAGCTCGGAGTGACCGAGTATGTCGGGAAGCCTTTCAATCCGCGCGAATTGATTGTCCGCGTCGAGCGAGTCCTGGCCGACCGCCCGTCGTTTCGGCGAGTCCCAACCTGATGGAGGAGAGAGTCGCCTCCGGCATCACGACCCCAGGAGCGACCGTCATCGGGGCGAGCACCGACGCGCACGGAGAGGAGATATGCCGACGAGCCATCGGAGAGAGAGGCGTCACGAGCAGGCGTCCGGGAGCGATCGGCCGCCGCACCTCTGATGTGGTGCCGTAGCCGGGATGAACGCCCTGAGAGCGAGGTGAGACGGGCCACTATCCCGCAATGATCGACCGGACCCCGATGAGCGAGAGAGACGATATTCCACGGAGGATCGCATGGAGAATCGCAAATCTACACGGCCGATTGAGCGACAGTGCGAAGTGAAGCAACAACGGGCCCCATCCCATCCCGATGAACGAGGAACCCACGACGCTTTCATCTCTCTGATCTCGGATGAACTGCGCGCGTCGCTCGTCTCGATCAAAGGATCGCTCGGCCTCGTTTTGGGAGGCGCTTGCGGAGAGATCAATCAACGGATGAGAGATGCGCTCGCTACAGCATATGCCCACAGCGAGCGCGTCATTCGGTTCATTGGCGATCTCTTGGAACTCTCCGAGATCGAGGCGGGACGGATTGAGATGAAGCGGGAGCCGGTCGATCTGCGACAGCTCATCGAACAGAGCGTCGCCAAGCTATCGGATTTTGCCGCCCAACGAGGTGTTCTGATGGTCACCTCGCCGACAGATGCGCTCCCGCCGGTGGAAGGGGACAGGGAGTATCTTCAACGCGTGATGATGACCTTCCTCTCCCATGCGCTGACCGAGAGTTCTTCAGAAGAACCGGTCATCATCGCCACCGAGCATCGCCGAGGATGGGTCACGGTGAGCGTCAAAGATGGCGGCCCCGGCATGGTCCACCAAGAGTCGTCCCATCTGTTCGATACCGTCTATCACCTGAGCGCCGCATCGCGCCGCTCCACCGGAGCCAAGGGACTGGGGCTGCCCATCTGCAAGGCGATCATCGAGCAGCACGCCGGAGAGATCGGCGTGGAGAACACGCCCGATGGGAGGCGCCGGTTCTATTTCACGTTGCCGGCGATCGACGCTCACACCTCCGTGGGTGTTCCCTCTCCGCCGTCCGAGTCATGGGCCGTAGCCACCGCTACGCGCGGCGCGGTGTGGACCGCTCCCACCATAGCCGAGCGACCGCCAACGCCGTTCATCTTGATGGTGGATGACGATTCCGGACTGCGGAGAGTGGTCACTCGTATCGTCCAGCACTTGGGCTATACCGTGGAGACGGCGTCCAACGGCGAGGAAGCCATTGAGAAAGTCAATCTCCTCCATCCCGATCTTCTCATCCTGGATATTCTCATGCCCGTGCTCAGCGGATTCGGCGTCGTGCAGGCGCTGAAGCGACAGCCGGCGACCCGTGATATTCCCCTGCTCGTGTTGAGCACCAAGGAACCGAGCGAGGCGGAAAAGAAGGCCCTCCGCCTTGGCCCGACCAAGTTCCTCACCAAATCGCTGGTCACCGTCGAGTCGCTCACCGCCGCCGTGAACGAGCTTCTGGAGCAACGGTGCTCGGGATGCGAGGTGGTGGCATGAGACGCAGCTCACAGAGTGATGGGACGTCACACCGAGAGTGAAGGTGCCTCTCGGTGCCATCTACGATCGATCCGCAGAATGCGTCCAATGAAGGCCGAAGACATCTTTCGGCGAGAAGTGCGCAATCTCCGCGATGCGTACATCGCCCAACGTCTCGCCGAAGTGGAGCGAATGCGATCATGGTTGGAGCAGCAAACTGCCCCCCGGTTGGCCCTGCCCGAATTGATGACCTTCATCACGCTCGCCCATCGGCTACGCGGTTCGGGTCAGGTGTACGATCTTCCTGAAGTCACCGAGTGGGCGAGCATTCTGGAGAGCCACCTGAGGACGATCGCCGAGGAGAACGAGGCTCGCATCACCGCCGAGCAATTACGATCGCTGCTCACCCTCGTCGATCGACTCCGATCCGCTTTGCGGGGGACACACCACAACTCACCAACATGAACGAATGCCCAATGTGTTCGGCTCGCGTGCCGAAGTGGTATTCGAGTTGATGCTCGGCAGTCGAGGTCCTCGTCGATTCGCTCACGACCGGGCGCGCGCCGAGCGAGCCCCGGAATCAGCTCTGCCACTTCGCCCTCGGTCAGGTCTTGGCCGGGTGCCAAGTTCGACCGAGAATCTTCGCTCATTGCCTCTGGACGCTCTCCAGCGCCTGAGGATACGTCAACAGGTGCCCCCCATGCTGTTGTTGAAATCGCTCTGCTTCCTCCCTCGTCTGGAA
>RFHM01000226.1 GCA_003696865.1 Acidobacteriota bacterium
GATAGGGACTCCCCGGGGCGGACGCTTCCGTACTGTTGGGAGCGCGAAGGCTCGTGGCTGCCCTCTCCAGATCGGTGGTGAAAGGTTGCCTGATCTCATTCGTCCCGGCGCGCGCGTAGGCCACCATCACGTGAGATCCCGATGGCAGCCGACGGATGAAGGCGCGCAGGGCGTCCAGATCGTTGCTCACCTTGGCCGTCACATCATCCTGAATGAGGAGCGCCAGATACAAGGGTACACCATCCCGAGGCGTTTTCACCGACAGGATCTCCTGCCGCCGGCCATCCAACCGGAGAGAGAAGTCATCTTTGGCCAACAGGGGGACTTCGACGCCTTCTTTTCGAGGCAGGACGGTCACCGTGATCGTCTTGATCGCTGCCGATTCCTGCGCCATTATGGCTGGACCGGGCAACGAGAGCGCGAGCGCCACGAAGATCCCCCACCGTCCAGCCCGTCGTGATTGCCGTGTCCACATATCAACTCACCTCCTCGATATCGATCCGCGCCATTGCCTGATGGTATTTCTATTGTAGCAAGAGCGAATCCTCCGTGGAAACCGATCTCTCGATCATATTGAGGGAACCATCCAGGGCTTTGTGCGGGCCAAGGATGAACACGACGGACGCAAGATAACATCATCGTCCTTTCACAGGCATCGCTCCGGCCTTAAGGGACACATCGAACGACCGAAAGCGAGGGAGGCACAAGTTGACAACCGGCGCGACATCTGTTTTCAAAGCAAGGACGTGAAGCTGGCGCGAACGCCGGGCTCGAGCAGCGACTGACCGACTTCGGGGTGAATCATGGCGGCGAGCATCTCCAAACTATCTATGATGCGCGGCCCGGATCGGTTGAAATAGGCGACGCCATCGGCGATGTAGACGCGTCCCATTCTCACCGCGGGGAGTTGTGCCCATCCCGGTCGCCCGGTCAATGACGAGAGTTCCCGCTCGGTTCGTCGCAGAGAAAAACCGCAGGGAGCGATGACGATGACCTCCGGTTGACTCTCCACAATGGCCTCCCAGGTGATGGAAGGGGCGGGGAGACCCGACCGCCCGAACGCGGCGCTTCCACCGGCCAACTGGATCATCTCCGGAATCCAGTGACCGCCGGCCATCAACGGTTCAATCCAATCGAGGAACAGGGTGCGCGGTCGGTCGCTCACTCTGGCGATGGCTTCCCGGACGCGCTCCATGCGCCGGCGCAACCGGCCGACCAACTCTGCGGCTGCCGCTTCCGCTCCGATGGCCTCGCCGACGCGCCGAATATCATCCAGAATGTCCCCCAACCGCGTCGGCTGAAGCGAAACGACGACCGGCGCGCTCTCCAGGAACGAGGTCACGGCAGCGATCACTTCATCATAGGAGACGGCACATACCGCACACTGTTGCTGAGTGAGAATCACATCGGGAGCGAGCCGCCGGAGTACGTCGGTTCGGATACCATACACGCTCAATCCGGCGCCAACCAACTGCCTCACCTGGCCATCGATGTCCGCGCTGGGACGTTGAGGATCGACTTTCGTTTCGGTCACCACCGGTCGATCCAGGATCTCCGGTGGATAATCGCACTCATGAGAGATGCCCACCAGTTGGTGGGCCCGCCCCAATGCGCAGACCATTTCGGTGGCCGCCGAGAGCAACGAGACGATACGCAGCGATCCGGTCATGTTAGCTCAATCCCAACTCATCGATTCTCTGTAGCACTTCTTCGGGATGCTGACGAGGGCTCACGCTCTCCCACACGGCGCGCACGATGCCCTCTCGGTCGATGAGCACGGTCACCCGTTGACTCCATCCCAAGACCCCCATGAGTCCACCGAGCGCCCCATACGCCCGACAAATCTCCTTCCTGGGATCGGCGATCAATCGGAATCCGAGACCACAGCGATCGCGAAATCGTTGGTGAGAACTCACATCATCCGTACTCACGCCGAGTACGACCGTGTTTCGCCGATCGAATTCCTTCAGTCGCGCATTGAATGAGCGGGCTTCCAGAGTACATCCCGGAGTATGATCTTTGGGATAAAAATACAGCACGACGTTCCGACCGCGGAAGTCGCTCAATCGCACCGGTTGACCGCGATCATCGATGGCCTCAAAATCGGGCGCCTGCTGGCCAAGAGCTACTTTTAATGCCATACGCTCACTCCCTATGAGGGTGACATCGCATACGGAGTCGATCCCAACAAAGGGATCACCATCATACGCTCACTCCCTATGAGGGTGACATCCGAGAGCCCAACGATATCCCCTCACAACGTCAAGGAGCAAAATTGATGCGGGCTCCGAAGATATCCTGCTCGCCGCGCCGGGTATCGGTCCACACCGGGAAGGCGCGATCGTCGAACGCGACTAATCCGTTATAATCGCCGATGAACGATCCCTGGAAGATGAAGTCATCGGTGGGATCGAACGATTCCGTGTTGACCTGAAAGTTCGGTTCGAACGTCTCGCCCCCATCGGTGGACCGGGTGACGAAAACATCCAGAATGAGGTTCTCCGGATCACTCCGCCGGTCGTAAAACATGACGACCACCGTCCCGTTAGTTGGATCGACGCTGACCCAGGGGAAGAATTGATCCCGCCCGTTCCCCTGCTCATCATCATTGATCCGGATCGGCGGAAAACTCCAGGTCTCGCCTCCATCGGTGGACCGGGTGAAGAGGATATCGGCATCCCCATAGCGCCCGTCAGACCACACCACATACAGATTCCCCCGATGAGGACCGGGACTCGTATCGGCGGCCATGGCCGGATAGGTCGCCACGCGAAATCCTCCATTCAACATTCGCTGGCCGGTATCCGGATCGACCGTGCCAATGGGAATGAAACTCGCCACTCGGCGATCGCGGGCAAACGTCTGCCCCCCGTCGGTGGAGCGCGCCAGGCGAAACGTCGTCCCGAGTTGCCAGATGACGTAGACCTCACCATCCGGACCGACGACGGGCAGAGAGAACTGCTGGTTACCCGCCCGCCGTATGCGGAGCGGCGCTTCGAACGATCGTCCGTCATCGGTCGAGCGGGCGAACTTGATCTCCACGCCTCCTCGGGAGAGGAAGCTCGTCCAACTCACATACAGATTATTGGCGAACGGACTCAGGGGATTGGCATCGGCCGCGATGAACGATTTGTCTTCGAAATCCGGATCGCTCTCGTTCAAATGCTCGATGACGGCCACGGGACGTCGAAACGTGCGCCCACCATTGGTCGATTGGGCGACGAAGACGCCACCGATGGGCACCCCCGTGCGCCGAGGGGTGAAGGCGATGAAGCTGTAGAAGAAGTGGCCATGAGCATCGGCCGTCAATCCAGGATCTGATCCATTGACGAATCCCTGAGGCTGTCGAATCTGACCGGCCCGCCAGGTTCGTCCCCCATCGGTGGAACGATAGAAGGCCACTCGCGCCGATCCCAGGCCGCCCTCATTGGCGCCGGCGACCAGGTTATCCGGATCCAGCGGATTGATGGCGATGAATGGCTCATTCTGAGCCGCTCGGCGCGGACGATCGCCGTTGGCGCGGAAGTTGAACTCCACCCGCCGATCCACGGCAGCAGACCATGCCAGAGGTCGAGGTTGAACTCCCCGACCGGGACGAAACACCACTCCACCGGAGAGCCACACCGCTTCGTCAATAGGAGCGAGATCGGCGGCATCGAGCAGAATGGTCTGCCACCGTCCTGCCTCCCGATCGTTCATCGCCCAGGTACCGTCCGCGCCATCTCGCTCGCCGGAGGGGCGTCTGTCGAGCAATCGAAGCGATCCGATCTCCGGGCGATAAGGGATGCGGAGCAAGAGACGCTGCTGCGCGGGGATGTGGATCACATCGTCGGGTGTCGCCGAAGGCTGCTCAGGCTGGCGAAAATGATCGATGGGAAGATCGAATGTCCCTCGCCACAGGACGTCGCCCGATGGTGACAGGACCTCATACGCGTACCGATGATGAGGATCGTTCCCCGGATGCCATACCGTCCCATGCGTCACGCCGGCCGCTTCCACGAAGAAGTGGTCGCCGCCGTCAGTGTACCGAAGCGCGACGACGACCAGCGGCGGCAAACCGGCCAGGGCTTCCTCCTCCACGCCGGTCGACCAACCGGCGGTGGGCACGACGCCAGCAGCCCACGGGCTATCGCCACCAGCGACGATGAGACCGAGAGCCATCAGTATCATCAGACTCCCCCACGGTGGGAGCCGAAAGATCATCCACTTTTGCCATAGCGCCTTCGCTGATCGCAGCGTCATCGTTCTCCTGATCTCCTTCGGCCGACCCGAAAGTTACTCCTCGTTCCTTCATCAACCTCCACTATTCTCGCCGCTCCGATCTCGAGGGTCAAGCATCCTCCTCATTTCAGGCCGGGTGTGCCGGAACCCTGACAGGACGCGGTGAAGGAAACCAATGCCGCCTTCACGGCGACCTCCGCTCACTAGAATCGATACCCCACCCGCATCTTGGGGATGAGCTTTTCATTCACACCGGTCAGGCTGAAGCCCACGCCCAGATTGATCATCGTCTTCTCGGACAAGAAAATATCCAGCGAGGGGAAGAGCAGATGCTGCTGCTCGCCAGCGGGCAAGGGATCGGTGATCGATCCGGTGCTGCCATAATACTCCAGACCGACGTTGAGCTTGGGATTGACGAAATAGGCCACCTTGGCCCCCGGCTCGAAGTCGAATCCTTCGTCTGAATCCGGTCCCCGAAGCGCGCGTCCGACCACGGGATTGAACGACAATCGCCAGCGCTCGAAAGTTTTTTCAATGACCGGGCGGATCTCCAGCGTCACGGAGTTGGCCTCGTACTGCGGTCGAGGAAATCCCACTTCGGTACTCACGCTGATATCAACCGGTAACCCCCAGGATTCTGGGAGACGAATTCGAGGACGAATGCGCGTGCCCGCATACTCGAATCCTCCCCCCGGTCGCTGAGCCAGCATGAGATACCCGGCCAGCTCGAAATGATCGGTGATTCCCCGAGTGAGCTCGAAGGTGAGGTGGAACGTATGATCCGTCGGAGCGACGGTGCCGTCGAACTCTTTGGTTCCACTGGCGATGAAATTGAAATGCGTCTCCAAATTCCACTCCCCTTTGGGAACCGTGGGGTATTCGTAGACTTGAATCTCGAATATGTCCTGCCCGCGGGCTTCGGAAGGCATCAACACGAATGGGCAGCTCAATATGAGCCCCACCCATATGCTCCGCCGCCAATCTCTCCTTCTCCAATTCATGCCTCTCACCTCCACGAAGGTATCTCGCTCCCTTGACCGGATCAGCGCTCGACTCACCCGCCACGCTGATCCCGGGGAGGGAGCCTCCCCTCCCTCCCACACGGTCCCCTCCGGCCAATGACCGAGCGACTCCCCCTCGACCGAATGCCACACCTCGTCCCTCCTCTGGACGCATGAATTCCCCCAAGCACGCCAGCAATGCCCATCGAGACGGCCTCCACCCCGCGCCCATTGGCGGCGAGGCTATCGACCGAACTCCCTCACCAAAAGGTGACTCCGCCAACGGCATCGGATACCTGTAACGATCTCTCTTGCCCGGCACCATCATAGGTATCCCCCGCGCGATTCGATGACATCACTGGAATCTCATCGATCGGATGAACGCCATGAACGCCTCATCCCAGCGATTGACCGTCCTCTCCGGACCAACCAGTTTCACAAAGTAAGGACCGCGAGGCGTTTCGATGACCCCGGCTCGCATCCGAAAGCTCGGCTTATGATATCGAGCACCATGTCCCGGCATGATCTCCGCCCGATAGGTACCGGTGAGATCGAGAAGGGTCACGTTCAACCCATTGACCGTCATCTTCTCGATGCGCGCTCTCTCCTCAGAAGGGCGACCATCGGGCTGCTCCATCTGATGCATCCACCGTTTCAGATTGGCCTCCACCGAGCCCCCCTGACCCGGACCAAAATAGTAGACGACCAACGAGGCGTTCTCGCTGTCCCCTTCCGCGCGCGGCAGTTCATACTGAGCCACCCGCATGCCGGTTTGTGGCGACTGGACGAGCCATCCCGGTGGAGCTTCGAACACGAGCTTCCCCGAGGCGGCCGTATGGGCCGGGACGGTTGGTGGCGGCACACGATCCGCCTCCGACGGCGCCTTTCGTGCACATCCTGCGCCCAGCACAACGGCCACCCCCATGACCCACATGAGGATTCGAGCGATTACTGTTTGAAATGACGTCCGTTGCTCCACCGTCTTTGTGAAATGTTAAATATTACCCGCCGCGGCGAGAAATTCAAGGCGATAAATTGAGCGAACGGCCAGTCGACAAGATTGTCCCACCGATCACGGGCCCGATCCGGGACCACTCGGACATCAATCAATTGAAGAGCTGCTCGCCGAGGATGAAAGCCAAACCACGCCGGGTGCCTCGCATCTCGCCCCTTCGAAGGAGTCGCCCACGGCGCGCCCGAGCCACATCGAGGGGATGAAAAGAGCCTGTTGGAAGATCTTTGCGTTCTCTGCGCCTCTGCGGTGATTTTCGAAGGAGAACGCTGGAGGAATGGAGCACGAGATGACATCTCGCACCGTGAGGGGATTCGAGCCACCGCTGCTCCGCGGTCGAGCGATCACGTCTCTCCATCAACGACCTTCTTTTTCAACTCATAGAGTTTGGTGAGCGCTTCCACCGGCGCCATCGAATCGATGTCCAGGTTCACTAACTCATCCAGAATGGCTCGCGCCCGACGGAGAGACGATGAATATGTTGCTTTCGCTTCGGCAACGTGAGATGGAGATCGCGAAGAGGGCTCCAGGGCTTCTTGGGAACTGGCTTCATACTCGGCGAGAATCTCCTCGGCCCGGTGCACCACCGGCCGGGGCAATCCCGCCAGTCTGGCCACTTGAACGCCATAACTCTTCCCCGCCTTGCCGGGGACGACGTGTCGCAGGAAACGAATCTGGCCACCTTCTTCGGCCACCGTGATATGGAAATTCTTGACGCGAGGCAGAGCGTCGCCCAACTCGGTGAGCTCGTGATAATGGGTGGCGAATAATGTCTTGGCCCGAAGCCTGGGGTGATTGTGAATGTATTCGATGACGGCGCGCGCAATGGACAAGCCATCATAGGTACTCGTCCCTCGACCGATTTCGTCGAGGATGATGAGCGACCGTGGGGTGGCATGATTCAAGATGCCGGCCGTCTCCATCATCTCGATCATGAAGCTGGATTGTCCTCGACTGATGTTATCTTCCAGTCCCACCCGACTGAAGATCCGATCCACCAGCCCGATGGTCGCTTCCGCAGCGGGGACGAAACTCCCCACGTGGGCGAGCAACGCGATCAGCGCCACCTGACGAAGATAGGTCGATTTTCCCGAGAGATTGGGGCCGGTGAGAATGATGATCTGGAAATCATCGTTGGACAGGAACGCATCATTAGGCACAAATTGGCCCTCGGGGAGGGATTGCTCCACGACCGGGTGGCGTCCCTTTTTGATAGCGATGAGGGGCTCGTCGATCAATCGCGGACGCACATAGCGGTACCGAGCCGCCCCTTCGGCGAAGGCCGCCAGAACATCCAACTCGCTCAGCGCGCGCGCCGTCGACATCACATCCTCGCGATACTCGCCCACTCGGCGGCATACTTGTTGAAACAGACTCGATTCCAGCTCCAGGATGCGATCCTGGGCATGAGAGACCACCGACTCGTGCTCTTTCAACTCCAGCGTGAAAAAGCGCTCGGCATTGACCAGCGTTTGTTTGCGGATATAGTCGGAGGGTACCAGATGCAAATTTGGCCTGGTGACCTCGATGTAGTACCCGAAGACTTTGTTGTAGCCGACCTTGAGCGATCGAATGCCGGTTCGCGTGCGTTCGCGCACCTCCAGATCGGCCAGATACTTCTTGCCATCCCGTAATACGGCGCGAAGGTCATCCAGTTCCTTCGAATATCCCGCTCTCACCACCTCGCCCTGCTCCACCGTGGCCGGTGGGTCGTCGACGATGGCCTGGGCGATGAGCTGAACGACTTCGGTGCACGGCTTGAGCTCACCAAGCAGCGCGCCGAGCGGTTCGACGTCCGATTTGAAGAGAGCACGAATTTTGGGGATCCAGGTGAGACTCCGACCGAGAACGACGAGCTCGCGCGGGGTTGCGATGCCGCTCCTGATGCGCCCGATGAGTCGCTCCAGATCGAAAACCTTCTCCAAGTAAGCGCGAAATCGCCGTCTGGCCCTGTCGTTCTCCAAAAACCAGGCGACGACATCCTGACGACGCTGGAGTTCTCTCCGATCCAACAGCGGTTGTTTGAGCCACTGCTTGAGCCGTCGTCCACCCATGGGGGTCACGGTGAGATCGATGACGCTCAACAGCGATCCCTCGGACGTTCCCATCCGACTCTGGAAGATCTCCAGGTTACGCACCGTCTGAGCATCCAGGGTCATATATCCGCTGAGCGCATAGGTTCGCAGCCGGGTCAGTTGGTCGACGGCATGCGGTTGCGTTCGCCGCAGGTACTCGATGATGGCCGCCGCCGCGCAAACGGCGAGAGGGAGATGCTCGCATCCATAGGCCATGAGCGAGCTGGCTTGAAAATGGTCGAGCAGGAGCCGACGGCTGCGCTCCCGGGCGAGCACGTCATCTTCCAGCCACGTTACCGGAGCCAACTCACCAGAGATGAGCGCCACCAGCCGGGGATCGATGGACTCTTCCTCGGAGAGACTCCTGGGAATGAGGAGTTCGGATGGTTCCAGGCGTTCGAGTTCTTCCAGCGCCGCCTCCAGCGTCAACTCGGTGGTGGCAAACTCTCCGGTGGTCACATCGACGTAGGCGATGCCCGCGCGCTTCCTTTCGGGCACCAGACTGGCCAGATAGTTATTGACCTTTCCCTCCAGCAACGCCGGTTCAACTACCGTCCCCGGCGTCACGATACGGGTCACCTCGCGCTTGATGAGCTTCTTGCCCGGCGGCGTCAACTGCTCGCAGATGGCCACCTTGTATCCGCGCTCGAGGAGTTTGCCGAGGTGCTGTTCGAGCGACTGCACCGGGATGCCCGCCATGGGCACGCGAAGCGTTTTGCCCATCCACTTGGTCGTCAAGGCCACGCCCAGTTCCCTGGAGAGGATGGCGGCGTCCTCATCGAATGCCTCGAAGAAGTCTCCCATCTGAAAGAGCAACAGCATGTCCGGATAGCGCCGCTTCACGTTCAGATATTGTCGTCGCAGGGGGGTAGTCATTCAGAGAATCTCCTCCAGGAGGTCTTCGATCTCGCTGAGCGCCCGGTGCAAGCGCCGGACATCCTGAACACCGAAGACCGTCGTCACAGCGCCGATTTCGTGAAACGATCCCGCCAGATAAGGCTGGAGGAACCGGCGCGCCCGCTGCGCCTGTCGCTCATCGGAGATGACCAGGATGGGTTTCGATCTCTGGGTATCATAGGCGTGTTTGAGCTTGGCCAGCGCGCTCTCGATGTGCCCCTTGACTTGAACTTCAAAAACGTGACTCAATCGAGGTGCGATCTCGCTGTCTTTCCACACCACGTCGTATCGCTGATGCTCTTTCTCGGCATACTTGCCTAACGCCCGACCGATGTCCACGAGCATGTCCTGGATCTCGCCATGAGAGGGCATTGGCTCAACCCCGGCCTCGGATGCCATGGGCCAGGGAAGCCGCATTTTTTCGGCTTCTGCTCGCTGACGGCCGCGCTCGGTGAGCGCCCATCGTCCCCGCCACCGTCGTAACTCGCCTCGCCAGACTAACCGCGTGCCCGCCCGATGGACCAACGTTTTCCATCGATTGCGGCCGTTGCCCGTCTGCGCATGCAAGTCTTCCTCGGTGAGCTGAGGGAAATAAGGAATGAGGCGATCATAGAGAAGCCGAATGTCCTCTTCGCCCCCGGTGGCCAGCAACTCCTGGAGAATGGGACCCTCCAACCGGGCGCTCTCCGGTAACGCCATGTCTCCCACTCAGTGTGTTCGGATTCGAAATGTAGCTTATAGCACAACCTCGCCTCCCGTACAAGCGGGGCCTGTGCCTCCCCCATAGAGAACACCGAACGCCTGTGGAGTGGGAGAAGAGGACCGGCATCCGGATCGTGCTTCGTCCGGCTCTCCACCACCCACCCGCTTTCCGGGAGGTGACGACCAAAGCCTGCGGGACGATCCGCCCCTCGGGTTGAAAGACTACCGAGAGGTATCAGACGCCCGAGCGACATTCGCGCTCGATTCCACGGCGAGGCGCTTCAGCGACCTTCTCCCTTGAGATACGTGTCCAGGAATTTCAAAATCGCTCGATAGCCCTTGATCTGATTCTCCTTCTTGACGAACCCGTGACCTTCGTCGTCGAACACCATGTATTCGACCGGCACCCCGTTCTTCCTCACCGCCTCGACGATCTCATCCGACTCCACTTTGAGTACGCGGGGATCATTAGCGCCTTGAAGCACCATGAGAGGCTTGGTGATGCGATCGGCGTGAAAGAGCGGTGAGATGCGGCGCAAGTATTCCTCGTCCGTTTGTGGATTCCCAATCTCTCGATACAATGCCTCTCGGAACGCCTCCCACCACGGCGGAATGCTCTTCAATGTTCGCACCCAGTTGGAGATACCAAACAAATCGACGCCCACGGCGAACGCTTCGGGGCGAAACGTGAGTGCTGCCAGAACCATGTATCCTCCATAGCTCCCACCGATAATCCCGATGCGACGTTCATCGACGTACCCGGTGGCGGCGAGAAATTTTTTGGCCTCCACGCAATCGGCGAGATCATCCTCTCCATGTTTCAAATCGTCCAGCTTGTAGAACGTCTTTCCATATCCAGAGCTTCCGCGATTGTTCACGGCCAGGACGACATAGCCATGATTGACCAGATATTGAATGAGTGGTTGATAACCGATGCGCGACTGTCCCCCCGGTCCACCATGCACCCAGACGAGCGCCGGAACTTTATGCTGAGGCGTGGCCTGATGCGGTTTATACAGGATGGCCGGAATCTCAAGGCCGTCGAACGACCGATAGCGTACGACCTGCGCTTGGACTAGATCCTCCGGGTCGATCTCGGGATTCATCGTGTCGGTCAATCGCTTGTAGGCCCCCGTCTCGAAATGATAGACGTAGAGATTGCTCGGAGTGCGCGAACCGTTCAGATAGAATGTCATGAGCTTCTCGCTCCTGGAGATATTGACCGAGCTGATATCGCCTTCGGGAAAGGTGGGGAGCTCGACGGGGCGATGGTTGACCATATCCGTGATTTTGATTTCCGTTCGCGCATCTTTATTGATGCCCACGACGCGGTATCGTCCATTCCTGGAGAAAAAAGCGAACATGATGTCCCAATTGGTCTTCTCGATCGTCTCGGACCGACCCGTGCCAATGCCATAGCGCCGGAGATACATGAATTCACTCCCCTCATCGGTCAGATAGTAGAGCCCTCGAGAATCGACGGTGAAGGCCACCGGCGCATACCTCACCTCCCCCCAGTGCGGCGTCAGATGTCGCAACTGTTGCGTCTCGCGATCATAGAGGTAGATGTCGGAGTTGTGCGTCGTCAAGGTCTTGGAGAGGGCAATGTACCGCTTATCGTTGGAGATGGCTCCAAACGCATAACCGCCGTCGTTGCGATAGATCATCCGAGGCGTGAACGTCTCAATGTCCATTTCGTAAATGTCCATGAATCGAGGATCGCGTTTGTTCCAGCCATAGAAGAAGCTCCGGTCATCATGACTCCAGGCATAGAAGGTCGCTCGGGCGTTCTCGCCCGGCGTCAGATCCCGGACCGCCCCATCCTCGTCCCGCAGATAGATATGCCAGATCTCATTCCCTCCTCGATCGCTCCGGTAAAGAATGCGGTTGTCGGTGGGGAAGAAAGAGATGGCGAAAATGGAGTCGTCTCGAGAATGGGTGAGGGCGACCGGACGTCCCCCTTGGACGGAAATCGTGTAGGCGTTATAGATGCCCGTCTCATTGCTGGAGAAGAGAATCGCGGTATCATCGGCCGATATCGAACTGCCCACGATAGACGTCGTGTTGAGAAACTGTTCGATGGTGTACGGCTTGACGGCGGGGGCCTCGCGGGTTTGACAGCCGCACAAGGCGATCGTCATGAACATCAAAGAGGCGATCCATCGTCGTCTCATCGCTCCTCCTTCCCTCGTGGAGGCATGCCCTCCACGGCACTGGATCTCATGCAACATATATTGCTCATTCATCAAGAAGAGCAACAATCGTATACCTCACCGGGCAGTCTGTCAATGCGCCAGAATCTTCCTCGATCTACCGGAAAGTGGGATGGTGCGCCCGCGCCGACGGTGACCGATCAACGCGATGATTCCACGGAATACACGACGTTGTGCTCCTCCTCGTCTGGAATTGGCCGAGAGACCGGACGTCGCCCCGGGACTCCCCGCCGCGCCGAGCTATAAAAGGAGCGGAAGTAGCCATACATCGACCACATGGACGACACGACGACCAACCACATCATCGCTCGACCGGCGCTGTAGAGCAGGATCTTGACGTCCAATCCCGACAGATGGTGGGTGGCGGAGAAATGTTTGAGCACATTCCAGAATGCCGGCGGCTTCCAATAAACGGGAAGGGCATAGGGCGTCACCGGTGGTCCCCCATGATGCATGCTGGTGATGAGCAGCGCAATGGTGATCACTTGAACGAGCATCTTGAATTTGCCCATTCGTGAAGCTCGAATCACAACTCCTTCGATGGCCGCGACGTTGCGTAATCCGCTGACGGCGAACTCGCGACCGATGATGACGACCACCGCCCAGGCCGGGGCCAACTGGTTATTGACCAGAGCAATGAACGCGGCAGAAACGAGCAGCTTGTCGGCGATGGGATCGAGCATGACGCCCAACGAGGATACCTGACCGCGTCGGCGGGCGAGGTATCCATCCAACCAATCGGTGGTCGCGGCGATCAGAAAGATGGCCACCCCGAAGATGTGCTGAGGAACCCCCAACCAGTCCTTGGGTTGGGTGAGCAATACGGCGACGAGCAAAGGAACGATGAAGATCCGCAGCAGCGTTAACGCGTTCGGCAGATTCAAATGCCACTTCTCTTTCATGAGATGCTTCCTAACGGAACGATAGTAGGTTCTCGTTTCTTCCCTGTCAAGACAGAGCATCGGCCGGGAGTTCCCGCGGGCGCGGAGTCGCAGAGCGGGCGCACTCTCGACGGCAAAATCTGATGACAAGCGCTTCGACTCGGGCTACAATCAATGCCATGGAAGAGACGCTCTACGATTACATCGAGCGTTGTCGGGAATTCGGCGATCGCCTCTTTTGCACCTATCGGACGGAGTTTCGCCGATTCCGCTGGACCTATGCTCAGCTTGTCGATCGCACCGATCGCATGGCCGCATTTCTCCGACGACGGGGTCTCCGCTCGGGCGACCGCGTCCTGTTATGGGCGCCCAACAGTCCGGATTGGGTCGTCGCCTACCTGGGATGCATTCGGGCGGGCATCATCGTCGTCCCTCTGGACGTTCGACAGACCGAAGAATTCGCCGCCCGCGTGGCCGAAGAGACGGAAGCGCGGTTGCTCCTCCGCTCGCGATTTCGATCGGCGGAGAAACTGGAACTACCGCACGTGCTCCTCGAAGAGACGACCTTTCATCTGGACGATGTCGATCCGGACATCTCACCCCGCGCCGCTCCCCGTCCCGACGATGTCGTGGAAATCATGTATACGTCGGGGACTACGGCGCATCCCAAAGGCGTGCTCGTCACGCACCGGAACATCGCCTCCAATGTCCGTGGCGCTCTGCAGGCCATCCCCATTGAGGGTCATTACACCTTCCTGTCGCTGTTGCCGCTCAGTCATCTCTACGAGCAAACGGGGGGATTCTGGCTTCCCCTCTCCCGAGGAGATACGATCGTCTATCTTCAAACGCTGACGCCCAAACACATTGAAGCGGCATTCCGCGAGGAATCGATTCGGGCCGTATTGGCCGTGCCTCGACTGTTGCAATTGCTGAAGGACGGCATCTTGAGGAAACTGCCGCTCTCGGAATCGGCGTTCGAGCGCCTTCTGGCGGCGACCGAGAATCTCCCCATCGCTCTGCGCAAGCTCATCTACTTCCCCATCCATCGATTCATCGGATGGCACTTCGCCTACTTCATTCTGGGGGGCGCTCCCCTCGCTCCGGAACTCCAGCAGTTCTGGGAACGGCTCGGATTCACCGTCCTCCAAGGGTACGGTCTGACGGAAACGGGTCCCGTCATCACCGTCACGCGGCCGAATGCGCGAAAGCTCGGCTCGGTTGGGCTCCCCCTGCCCGGCATCCAGGTGCGCCTCTCCGAACAAGGCGAAATCCTCACTCGAGGACCCCACGTCAGTCCGGGTTACTATAAACAACCGGAGGCGACCCGGGAGAGCTTCGTCGACGGGTGGTTTCGTACCGGCGATCTCGGGCGATGGGATGAAGACGGGTTTCTGTTCCTCCAGGGCCGATTGAAGGAACTCATCGTCACCGATGCCGGCGTGAACGTCTATCCCATCGATATCGAGCAGGTGCTGGACAGCTTCGACGGCGTACGAGAGAGTTGTGTCGTCGAATTCAACGGGCGCGTTCACGCCGTCTTGCTGATGGATGAGGAGGCCAAACCGAGGGCCGCCGAGATCGTCGCCCAAGCCAATCAACGATTGGATGCCGCCCAGCGCATTCAAGGATTCACCGTCTGGCCGGAGGAGGATTTCCCGCGCACGACGACATTGAAAGTGCGGAAAGGCGAGGTCGTGAAGAAGCTGAGCGCCTGGTCGCAGCGGGAGGTGGAGACCATCGCTCCGGCTTCCACATCCCCGATCGATGACATTGCTGCCTTGATCGCTCGTCTGACCGATCTCCCCCCCACGGCCATCACTCCCGATGCCCGACTGGGAGACGACCTGGGACTGAGCTCGATCGACCGGGTGGAACTTCTGAGCCTCATCGAATGGGAGAAGCACGTGGATTTAGGCGACGTCGATCTCACGCCGGAGATGACGGTCGCCGACGTGCGCCGGCTGGTCGAGCAACGGAAGCCGATGAGCGCTTCGCTTCGGTTTCCCCGCTGGGCGCGGTGGCCGGTGATCAACGGGGTGCGACAGATCCTCCAATGGGTGCTCGCTTTTCCCGTCTTCCACCTCTTCGTCCGATTCACCGTGCGCGGTCGTCACCATCTTCCTTCGCCCCATACCGGCCCTTATGTGTTCATCGCCAACCACACCAGTCACGCCGATACACTGGCCGTCCTGCGCGCCCTGCCGGGGGCGTTCCGGCGGCGGCTGGCCGTGGCCGCCTGGGCGGAATTCTTCATTCGACCGGGACAACCGATCTTGACGTGGCTATTTCGCTGGGGACTCTATCCGTTGCTCGTGCTCGGCTTCCATATTTATATGGTGCCTCAACTGCGCTCGCCAAGACTGAGCCTTCAATATACCGGCGAACTGCTCGATCACGGCTGGCACATTTTGATTTATCCTGAAGGCGAACGCCATCCCGCCAATCAGATGGGCGCCTTCATGGAAGGCATCGGCCTCATCGTGTCGGAGATGCGCGCCACGACCATCCCCATATACATTGAAGGGTTGGATCACGTCCTCCCGCGGGGCCGCTTCTGGCCTCGATTCGGCAAGGCCCGTCTCACTTTCGGCGAACCCATCCCACCCCGTCTCGGCGATTACAGAGAGATCGCCGCCCAACTCCAGCAAGCGGTCAAAGCGCTCTCTGGCGACAATGAGCGAGCATGATCGAGCCGCCGGCAGCCATCGAGGGCCTGTTTTGACTGGTGGATGGCTCATTACAGGAATGTCACCCGCTGAGTTTCATCCGGCCGACGAGCCCTCGATCCATTCTTCGAGAGGCACAGAGAGGAGCGGATACTTTCGCCGGAGGGCGATGACGCGGTCGGCATATCCTCGTCGCGCTTGCGGTCCCCGTTCGCGCTCCAGCGCCACCTGCTGTTGTTTCAACTTGCGAATTTCGATGACGTAGAGATCATAGAGGAACTCGCGCACCAGTGCCGGATCGGTGTCCGGTCGCGGCAATATGCCGTGCTGCTCCAGTTGCTCCAGAACGCTCGGCTTGTATCGATATCTTCGCTGGCCCATAGAGTCGAAGGAACGTCGCTCGGGCGTCAAATGTGAGGATCGTCGCGCGGCCAGATCATCCTGACCATCCAGACGCACAATCGACCACACCAGAGCGGAGACAGAAGCAACATGGCTATTAACACGATCCCTCTCTGATGAAAAGTTCGCCCGGTGATCGTGCCATATCCGCCCGCTCCCAAGGCGAGGACGAAGATGAACAGGTTGACCTGAATGGGGAGCCGACCGTCATTGCGCATCGATAGCAAGATGGCCAGCGCCGAGGCCACGGACCAGGGCAGCGCCTCCAGATAACTCGCCTTCGCCTCCCAGCTCATGGCGAGAGGGACGAGGATCAATCCACCGATGATCAGGACGCCGATGGCGAATGGCCAATAATCGGATGCCCGCAAAGTGGGTTCCTCGACGGCCGGCGACGGCCTGTCGATGAGACCGAGCGTTTGCACGTGATCGGGTTCGCGAAATCGGATCATACCTTCGTCTCAATTATTCATCGGTTCCCGCAATGGCGTCAACGTCGAATGTCGCCAGATCAACGCTCTTGCTCCAGATCGGCTTCCCGTGAACTCGGCGAGACCGCCGCCGAGGATCATCACGCCCCCGTGGGGAATCCCGAGCCAGCCGGCCATGCCCGATCAGAATTCGATACGCACGCCGAGATCCATGGTCCGCGGCTTGCGGGAAGCGCGGGGCTGAAGGAACACCGACTCCCTGAATCGGGTATCCAAGGGGCCGATGAATCCATTCATGAGAAAATTGGTCGTATTGGTGACGTTGTCAATATCGATCCACGGCCGCACCGTCACCCGCTCCCTCACCCGGAAAGTTCGCGAAATCCTCATATCCAGTCGATGGATGCCTGGACCGCGACCGGCATTCCGACCCAGCGTCCCGTTGGTCCCCACAGTAGAAAAGACGAATAACCGAGCCCAAGCGGCCGAGGTGGAGGCATCTCCCGGGTGAACGAACCGAATCGGACCCCGCCCGCGAAAATGGGGGCGATCGTTGGGCACATCGGAGAGATTGCGATCCTGTCCGTTAGTGCTGATGTTGAACGGACGTCCTGAAGAGAGCCTGAGGATGGACGAGATGTGTAACGCTCCCAGGAACGGAGGCAAAGTGAATCGCCCACTGAAGACGAAGCGATGACGTTCATCGGTGCGCCCCAGCGACCGCTCCAACGACAGGTTGAACTCATCCAATGGCGAACTCGTGTTGACCGTCGTATTGTCCAGGAGTTTGGACAGCGTGTAGGAGGCGCGCAGGACCAATCGGCGACCGAAATATTTCTGCACCCCAATGGTCAATCCATGATAGATGGACTGAGCGTCGGATTGAAGCTGTTCGATCTCGCCCAGGCGAGGATTGGGGCGCAGGTACTGCACGGCATTGAGTGCCGCTTCCACGGGATCGGTCGTCGACGCTCCGCCACCTACAGCATTCAATCCATAGACGCGCGTTTTCTGACGCCCTCGTCCCACATCCTTCCGTCGCTCGTCGCTCAGATCGAACCGCACGAAAGGGATGCCGACATCGGCGATCTGACGCTCACGATTATCGAATACTTTGGTACCGTCTTCCAGAACGATGACTCCCGGATAGTCGAGGGGAGGATCGAGCAAGAAGGCGACGAAGCCGCCCGGCGGCGGCACCGGCGCATTGATGTTGTGGTCGCGCCAGAGCTTCACACCTCGATGCACGGTATAGTCCACTTCCAGCTTCCATCCGTCGAATATCTCTCGCTCGATGCCCAGGCTGGCTTGCAAGCTGTAAGGAATGCGCAAATCGGGGCTCAATCGCCGCGTGTCGAGAATAGGACGAATGAGATCGCGCACCAGTGGATCGGTGGGATCATTAGGGAAGATGTGAGGAAATCCGCCTATGCGATCCAGAGCCGTAAGCGGTCCGGTGGCATCGGCGCGGGAACTCAAATCGATCTCGAACAATCGTGATTCCACAGCGAAGTCCTCGATGGTGCGCAACAGTACCCGATTATAAAAGATGCCCACGCCGGCTCGCACCACCATCTTCCCGCTGGCCAAAGGGTCCCACGCCAAGGCCAGTCGAGGACCGAAGTTGTTGTCATCACCGCCGAGGAGGGATTCCCGATCGTAACGAAGGCCGAACGTCAGCGTGAGGTGTCGGCGCACTCGCCAGGCATCTTCGAAGAAGGCTCCCACGATGGTGTTCTTAATGAGTTGATCGGGATCGCCGATGCGCTGTCGAAAACGCGATGGGCGACTTTGGGCGAAGTCGTCGAAACCGGAGAAATTGTAGAACCCGAAGAACCGGTTCAATCGCGACGTGGTGGATCGCAGCACGATGATGTCGGCGCCCAACTTCCACTCATGCGCGTGGTGCTCCCAGCTCAGCGTATCGGTCCACTGCCACCGCCGAGCGGCTCGGGTCTCGGGGAAACCACTGGCCCCGGCGACGAATCCCGTCCCCAGAATGAACGGGCGCGTGCCCCGCGACGAGCCGACGACGACGCCCGGGCGCCGATCGCGAGGGATGAGCTGAGGGGTGAATTGCGAGTATTGAAAGCGAAACTGATTGACCCGCGCCGCATCGATGGTCCAATCGTGGTGCACTTGTATCGACCAGGCGTCCCGGCGCCGGTTCAACAATCCGGAGCGCACCGTGGCTCCTCGGCTCCGCGCGCGCAAACTATCGGTCACCGTGCCACTGAACCGGAATGCCCACTGCTGCCCGGAATGCCTCTGAGCGTCCAGTCGCCCGGCAAATGTCGTTCGGACGCTGGGCGTCAAGAAGTCTTCTTCGAGGAGTCCCACTTGAATGCCATCGCGCTCCCGCAGCTTGCCGGTGGGCGTCTCATTCAACGGGTAGTGCGGGTTCAATTGAGGATCGGCCGGCAACAGGGCGATGATGGCATCCAGATCCTGCTCGTCTCGGCGCTCGATGGCGGCAAACCAGAACAACCGATCGCGACGGATGGGGCCGCCCACACGTCCGCCGATATGACGACGCTGGAAGGGGAGTCGAGGCTGACGCCGGGCGTTGCGGAAAAAGCTATTGGCGTTGAACACTTCGTCCTGGATTTGAAAGAAAGCCCGCCCATGCCACTGATTTCGCCCCCGGCGGGTGCGGATATTGACGCGTCCCCCGGAAGCGCGCCCGTATTTGGCCGAGTATTGGTTGGTGATGACTTGCACGGCTTCGATCTCTTCTATACTGGGACTACTCTGCTCCCGGGCAGTGCGATCATCGTTATTATCCAGCCCATTCACCGTGATGTGATTCGCGGTGGCTCGTCCCCCGGCCAATGAGAATAGCCCCGCCTCTTCCGAGGGCAAGAGGACCTCATCCCAGGTCCCCGGATCGCCCAGGTGGCGGATCTCGAACGGCGCGGCCTGAACATTGGCCAGCAGGAAAACGAGATCCAGGGGATCACGACCATCGAGGGGAAGATCATCGATTTCATCGCTGGTGAACGTCGTCCCCAGGACCGTTCGACGGACATCGATGAGCGAGGACTCGTCTCGCTGAGAGACGGTCACTCGTTCAACGAACCCCGCCGGCCCGAGCCGAAAGTCGCGCCGCACCGTTTGGCCTGCCCTGAGCACCACATGGGCATATTCGACGGGGGCGAATCCCTCCGCCGTGGCCCGGAGCGTATAATTCCCGGGGGAGAGCGCAGAGAATCGATAACCGCCGGTGCGATCCGTCACCGCTTCTCGTTCGTATCCGGTCGATTCCTCACGAACGGTGACTTTCACGCCGACGACCACATCGCCATGCGCATCGATAACCCGCCCCTCGACGACGGCTCGATCGAGATCCTGTCCCAGGGCGAGGGAGCCCGCCCATACCCCCCACCCCATGAGAGAGAGTGAAATAGAGAGGAAAAACTCGGTTCTCATCTGCGATTCCCTCCTCGCTCATCGATGGACACCTGTTGCCGACCCCTTCGAATTATTTATGGAAGCGCGACTTTTCGTGCTCCTATTACATACAGACGTATTTTTCTCCAAAAACCATTCACGAAGAGCAAAATTTTTTCTCATTGGGGGACAGCGAGGCCGTGCATCCCAGCCTGTCCGGCGGCAGGTTTGTGAATCTCGGGGACTTGAACGGGGCGGAGACGCCGACTCCCCCCTCAATCCCTCCATCTTGCGTGTAGATGATGCGAGAAATCACCCATAAGGAGAGCGCTGGCCCGCCACCGAACTCGGTACGGCTAAACTAAAAAATCTATTTACAAGACATGTCGGTTATGATAAAATACGAAGCGTCTGATGGAAGGGGGTTTCGTAAAATAACAAGTTCGCGCTGTAATCATGGGGAAACAAGACGATAAAGTTGAGTGTAAGAGCCGGGACCCAATGGGGGACCCGACTTTTCGCCTAATGTGGATGCAGAAGTTTCGCCTTGAATAGAAGGAGTGTGTCGCCAGAGTTCCCCGAAGATGATGGGGAACTTGGGCTGCTCTCATAACGGGGGGTTGGTGGTACTCAACGCTGCACATCGACCGGGCACTGTGCAGCCCCGCATGGTGTTCAATCCACTCGATAATGGACTCTTCGTGCACTATAGCGTGCCCTCCGCCCCATCGGCGTCCACGGTATCTCAAGACCAGAAATCCACGCTGGAGGATCACCAATGAACAGGGTATGGAATAAGTCCGCATTCTTGGTTGGGGGAGTGCTCCTCACTCTCTTCGCAGTGATTGGCTGGCAAGCGGTTCAGGCCGACTGGGTGCACCGCTTGCTCAACAAGAGTAAAGAATCGGTGACCGTCGCTCCTCCGGGAGCGCGCTCGGTGCCCGTTTCTTCGACCACGCAAAAGCCCCAGTTGGCCGAACGCAAGGCGGCGTTTCAAAAAGTGGTCAACTTTTCGTCCACCGGTGGGACGGTGGCGAGCCATCCGATTGATGCCGCTTTGGCCGATGTGAACGAAGATGGCCGATTAGACCTGGTGACCGCTTTTGACAACAGCTTGATCACCGTCCGCCGAGGCACAGCGGAAGGGGCCTTTGGTCAAGCCACCTCGTTCAGCGTCGATGCGCACATCCGCGCGTTGGCGGTGGCTGATGTCACGGGCGATGGTCACCTGGACGTCATCATCGCCGATGCTGCCGAGAAACTGGTCATCCTGGCCGGCGACGGCCGAGGGGGATTCCCACAGGCTCAGGAGCTGGCCCTACCGGGGACTCCCAGCCGGCTTCTCGTCAAGGAATTCCTCGGCGATGAGCGAGCAGAAGTCCTCGTCGCCGTGGATACGGGGGCTGAGCGAACGATCCTCCTTTGGCCCGATGTGGCCTGGCTTCATCCCATGCCGTCATCGGCGCTCCAGGTCACCGAGCGGCGAACATTGGCGCTCCCTCCCGAGCGGCTCCCGCTCCCCTTGCAAGGTTCTCCCTCCAGCTTGGATATCGGGTTCGTTGATTCCAACTCTTATGCGGACATCATTGGTGTGGATGGGCAGCACATCGCTGTTCTGTTTGGCGATCGAACCTCTCCATACCGGCGATTCTCCACACTTTCTCTGGAACGGCCAGCATTGGCCAGCGCAGTGGGCGATTTCAACGGTGATGCCCGCGCCGAAGTGGCCATCTTAGACGGCCAGACTCACGAGGTGATCCTCTATGCGTTGACCCCGAAGGGAGAATGGAACGCGCTCGAACGGCTCCCCGTGGGCGCCGTTTCGGCCCTGAGCGTGGCCGATATTAATAATGATCGCGTCGATGACCTCGTTCTCATTCGTCCCGATGACCATCAAGTCTCCGTCGTTCTGGGTACCCGGCAGGGCCATCTGGGTGGAGAGCTGGTCAATCGCGTGCGCGGTCGGCCGGAACTCGCATTGCCGGCCTATCTGGACCGCGATGAACGCAGCGATCTGGTGGTGATCACTCATCGTGGTCTGTCGCTGCTCCTGAGCGAGGAAACGACTCAGCCGCTCGCCGATGTCGAAGATAGTCCGATCATCGAGATCGATCCGCTGGAACTCGACGTCAAGATCCCCGAGGGCGAATGCGTGACCGTTCCGGTCACCATCACCATTGCCCCTACGGTTTTCCGGCCACTGGATATTTATCTGCTCGTCGATGGCACTAATAGTTTCCGCGATAATATCAGGAAATTCGCCGAGAGCGGCGAAGATTTCGTCCAAGCCCTCCTCGATTTGAGAGGCGATATTCGTCTCGGCGTCGGTCTGTTCCGAGACTATCCCATTCAGCCGTTTGGCAACATCCTTGATTTTGCCTATCGGCGAGTGATCGACCTGCAAGCGGTCAACGTCGCCAATCGCCGCCGATTGATCGACGCCATCAGATCGATTCGGACCCGAGGTGGTGGTGACCTGCCCGAAGCCCAGCTCCCGGCGCTCTTCCAGGCGGCCACCGGCGCGGGTCAAGAGTTCCCCACCCCGCTCCGCCGAGCGAACATTCCGCCCGATGAACAAGCCAGCTTCCGCCGGAATGTGGACGTCGAGAAAATCATCGTCCTGGTGACCGATAGTACCTTCCACGAAGCGGGCGATCCCGGCCAAATCCCCTACCCGGGGCCGAGCTTCGCCGATACGGTTGCTGAGTTGAACGCCCGCGGCATCAAAGTGATCGGCATCAATAGCGGTGGAGGATCGACGCCGGTCAACGATGTCATGGCCGCCCTGCGGCGGTTGGCTCAGGCCACCGGCACGATCGCCAAGCGAGATATCGATTGCGATGGCAACGGCACCATCGATATTCGAAAAGGCGAGCCCATCGTCTGCCCACCGCCGGCCGATGGCGTGAACTTGAAAGACGTAATTCTCAGTGTGGTACGTGGTTTCGATCTCCCGGTGCCATTGACTCTGGAGATCGACCGGGATTGCAGTCCGATTTCCTTCATGATCGACCCGCCGGTACACTTTGTTGATCCGCTCACCGGAGGGACGTTCACATTCAATATTACATTCTGCTGTCCCTGCCCATCGGCACCCAGCGTCTGTCGATTCGAGACCAAGGTCATCCTCGATGAGATCATTCGCGCCCGTATTCCATCCCGCGTGGAATGCGTCAGACCCGTGTGCGAGGTCACACCGATCACCCTCGACTTCGGAGACGTGTGTACGGGCGATAGTGCCGATCGAACGATTACCGTCAGGAACACCGGCAATGGAGCCTTCACGATCAACGGGATCAACTCCGATAACCCCGCCTTCACCATCGTGAGCCCAACGCTGCCGGTGACCGTCAATCCCGGAGACACGGTGACGGTGCGCGTACGGTTCACCTGCACCACGCCCGGTCCGCAATCGGGCACCATCAGCTTCGTCACCGATCCGGCGACACCGTGCGACTCCAGCGAGCCTCTGTGTGCGCCGGTCAGTGTCACCGGATTCTGCGTCAATATCGATGGTGATGCCGCTCCACGGACGATCGACTTCGGTCAGGTCTGTGTCGGCGATAGCGCCAGCCAGGACTTCACTGTGACCAATACCGGGAATCGACCGTTCACCATCGATGCGGTCAACTCCAGTAACCCGGCATTCACGGTCGCACCCGCCGGCGGCGTGACCATCGCTCCTGGCGATTCGGCCACGTTCACCGTGACGTTCACCTGCACGACCTCCGGTCCGCAGTCGGGCACCATCAGCTTCGTCACCAGTAATGCCACGAACTGTCCATTCGATCTAGGAACGATCGATGTCAGCGGCACCTGCCTGTTGATCACCTGCGATGTCAATCCGCGGACCATCGACTTTGGCGATGTCTGCGTGGGTGACACTGCCGATCGCACCTTCACGGTGAGCAACACGGGCAATCGGCCGTTCACCATCACGGGGATCACTTCGGACAACCCGGCATTCAGCATCGTCGGTCCCGCTCTGCCGGTGACCGTCCCCGCCGGGGGCAGCGTCGATGTCACCGTGCGGCTGACCTGCACCACGCCCGGTCCGCAGTCGGGCACCATCAGCTTCGTCACCGACAGCGCCTGTGGCCCCGTCGATTGCGGCAC
>RFHM01000030.1 GCA_003696865.1 Acidobacteriota bacterium
ACATGCAATACAACGCTTGAGGCTATCCGAAGTCGCAGCGGCAACCGCAGGACGCCACCCATTTGCAGTATCTTCCACAAATTCGATGAGGCGGGAGGTGTAGGCAGGACCGACTTTACGACCGCTTCCCGGTCGGGGCACCATATCTTCCCGGACATTTCGTCTGCGTGAATGTCTGGCGAGATCAACCATCGCATCTTTGGGATCATCCACCGCTTCCGGATTCTGGGGAATTCGCGTTTTGGAGACGCCCAGGAAACGCGCAATATGTTGGCGGTCGGCCAGGAGCCAAGCTTCAACCGCTCTCACTGCCACGCGAAAGCACATCATCGGGGCAATTGAAGGGAGCCACGCATCGCGAAGTGGTGGAGCGCATGGGGCATCATGATTGAGATCGACCATGACAATCCAGGGCGTATGACGAGCTGCCTCATTATATCCTTTGACGGACTTTCGCAGGTGGTCCTTTCCATTCTTTCCATAAACCGGCCCCGGGATGGCACCCACATGTCGGATGAGTCGGCGGATCACGGCCTCATCAACTGGGCCTTCGACAGCAGCGGAGATGACCACCGGATTGAGTCGTCTCGTCATCTTCTATCCCTCAAAGAGCGATAACTGATCCACTTTTTCCGGCCGGGTCTGAGGGATGACAATATCGGCCAGCGTCTGACCGTGCTCCAGTAGCACTCTGATTTGCTTGAAGGAACTGGCCGGTTCCACAGATGTTCCCTCCTCGCTTGGCAGAAGGAGTAACACTTCATCAAGGCCAATGCCTTCATCGCGTAACATATCTGGGGAGTGCGTGCTGACCAGAACCTGCCGCCCCGAGCGTCGCTGGACGCGAGCGAACATCTGGGGGATATAGCGGACGACCTCCGGATGAAGCGAGAGTTCGGGTTCCTCGAGAAGGAGCGGACCAGGCCCCTCTTGCATCGCCCAGAGCAGTCCAATCAGTCGCAGTGTTCCATCGGAGAAGTGTTCTTCTGTCTGCCAAGCACCGCGCGGACGCCAGTGCTCATATTTCCCCCGAAGGTGGGGCGTTCCTCGCTCATCCCGTTGCAATTCGAGTTCTCTCAGTTGAGGCACGGCAAAGGTGAGAGCTTCGCGGATGCGCCGCAGTCGCGCATTCCGCGTCCTCTCCGGTGTACGAGCCACCGTTTCCAGAAAGTCTCCACCAAAAGGATCATTCGCGCGCCCCAGAGAACGATCTGGTTCACGAATGAGTTGGGGGACGACGTGGAGATAGCGAATGGAAGCGAAAAAGTCGGCCACTTGACGAAACTTCTGATTAGCATAGACCTGTTCCAGATATGTCTGCGTTAATCGCTCCGGATCTTTTCTGTCCATCCTGTCCGGGCGATCAAGAATTTGTCGGCCTCGTCGGAATACCCGCTCTGATTTGATGATTGGGCGTCGGAGGTTATCTTGATTGAAAGTGACTTCGTATCTCCAGAGCGCCGATTCTTCATCATCACCGATATCGACCCGGATGACAATATCCGAGTAGCGCCGCGCCGCCAGACATCGCAGACTGGAGACGCCACTGCGCCGCCGAACGGCTTCTTGCAGCCCCCCACCAACGGAGACTAGATCGCGGAGGAAGCGAAAAACATCCAGGAGATTCGATTTGCCCGATGCGTTTGGTCCGACGAGAAATACGCGGCGCGGCAGGGCAACATCCACGGTGGTGAAATTTCGCCAATTCCTCAGCTTGACACGTGTGACGCGCATTGATGGTGATCGCCTGGTTTTCTTCATGATTTAGATTCCCCGGGAATATCGGGCACTGCCTCCGCCACGCGTTGCCAATCGGCCTCATCAACCAGATATTGCACCTGCCGATAGAGCGCTTCCGGCGAGAGCGACGCCATTGGATTCCGGATGATGCACAAGTGTGGCTTCTCGCTCCGGCAGAAGGTCACAATGTAGAGGTACGCCCGATCACCGAGCTGTCGGAGCTTATCCATCTCCGGACCGGTCAGCACGATGGGTCCAGAGCGAGCGCGCCCCTTCACCTCGATGAAGCGTTTTTCGCCCGTCGGCGATTCTGACCGGATATCGTAGTGTTCGCCATCCTGCGACACATCATATGGCGTCCAGCCACGACTCCGCTCATAGCGCATGGCAATATTCATGGCGATGCGCTCGACTTCGTCATCTCGGCGCATAGGCAAGCCCGTGACGAGCTTTTCACCTTCCAGATCCGTCATCGCGACGGGCGCGGGTATCACCAACGCCGATGTTATCACTTCGGGGAGATTGGCACTCAATCGCAGCATGGACTTCAACTCGTCAAGGCGCGTCGCCTTCCGTTTTTTTAGTTGCTCAATGCGTTGCTCCAGGCGCCGACGCTCCTCGGGATCATCCTCGCCGAAAAGCTGTGCTCGCTGCAAGTCGTTGAGCTTTTCTTGCAATTCCAGAATCAAATCGGTGAATGTCGTTTCCAGATATTCCCGTCGCAAATCGCATTCATTCTGACGATGCTTGCACACTTGATCCAATTGCTTCTCCGTCAGGTGCTCATAAGCCTACATCTGCACGTCTTTGATGGAGTGCTCGGGAACGTCGGGACGTTCGATTGATCCCTCTGGCACAGTATAGTTCAATAAATTGGCCGGCGAGGTTGCCCGCAGGCCAAGGTGATCAGCGATGACGACGCTCAGTTGTTGGTGGGCCAGTCGCTTCTTCTCTTCGCGCTGTCCATCTTCAATACTGGAGCGCACGAGCCAAATCTGCTGGGGTTGAGCGATGTTGGGATCGATGAGAATGGCTCCCCGCGTGAAAGCATCGCGCGCCCGCCGAATCGCCCACTCGATGAGTGCGTCAAACAGCGGATGTCCCGGACCGAGTAATTTCGTGTGCTCGGGGACGCGAATCTGGCTGGCCACGCTGAGCAGTTGCTTGTCAAAGACGAACGGGGTCTCGTATTTGTCGGCTACGGCCAGATTGCGCTGTCGGGCAATGTCCAGGATCTCATTAGGCGTATGTCCTACATGGAACACGGGGAAGTATCGATCCTCAGTTACCGTTCCCCCTGCTGCTCGATATGCTCTCTTGAAAAAACGCTCGATGAAGCAAGGTTGGAGGCGCCGTTCGTCCGATGTGTCTCGCAGCTCACGAGCTGAGCGAAGGTCCAGGCGTGAGGCGAGAGATTGTTTTTTCTGCACAGCGATGAGCTCGGCAGCTCGCCGGCGAAGAAGAGAGTCATCGGCTCGCTGTTCCACCTGATCGACAACCGGTCGGTGATCATCCGAATCCAGCGAACATTCGATAAGTTCGATGAGCGGCACATCTTCAAGGAGTTCGTCGATGACGTCATAGACGCGATCCGTTCCCATCTGCTCGCGCATGACATCGAGTTTTTTGAGTACCTTTTCCAAGACTGCCCCTTCGCGCGTGTTGACAGCCACCAGGTTGTAAACCCACACATCATCCTTCTGACCGTAGCGGTGGATGCGGCCCATGCGCTGCTCAAGCCGGTTGGGATTCCACGGAATGTCCCAGTTAATCAGATAACGGCAGAACTGGAGATTGATCCCTTCCCCCGCCGCGTCAGTTGCAACCAGAATTTTGCATCGCCTGTGAAACTCTCGCTGAGCCTGCTGGCGCGTATCGGCATCCATTCCACCATGGATGGTGGCCACCTGATAGCCTTTATGTCTCAATCGGTTGGCCAAACTCTCCAGCGTATCCTTATGCTCGGTGAAGATGACTAGTTTTTCATCCTCGCGGCGAATGACATCAGAAGAGTCGAGCACGTGGAGAAGCTCTGAAAATTTCGCCTCCTGGTGGTGTTTGAGCGATTCGGCTATATGGAGGAGGTTGGCGACCTCTTCTCGTTCTCTCTGCACTTCGTCAGGGTCATCGCTCAACACCTGGCGAAAGATGCGTCGGTCCACATCATCCCGTTGGGATTCGTCGAGGTCTTCGTATTCGGCAATGTTGGTAGGAATGTCATCGGTGTTTCCACGAAGCAGACGTCTCTTCTCGGCCACTGGTTGGGAAAAATCTCGGAGGATGTGTAGAACTTCGTCCAGGGCTGCGAGGCGGTTTTGTAATGTGTGCGTGATAGCAGCAATGCTACTGGCCAGCCGTCGTTGCATGACCATGAGAGTGAGTTCAACATAGCGATTACGCCGAGCTTTGGCTTCCTTGCGTCGCGAGCGGACATATCTGGTGACCGCTTGATAGAGTTTGAGTTCTTCGGGCGTCAGTTCGTAACCAACCGTTCGCGTATGGCGCGGCTTGAATAACTGCTGGCCATCCCAGTCAATCATCTCTTCTTTCAGGCGGCGAAGAAAAAAACGATTGCGAGCGCGACTGATGGCCGCTTCACTTTCGAAAGTCTCCGTGGCATAGTTGGTGACTGCTTCACGAATACGGCGGGTAACCAACTCATCTTTCTGGAACAAATCCGCATCCAGCAGCATAAGGAGGCGACGAAACGTATCCTTGCGTCCACGATGGGGCGTCGCCGTCAGGAAGAGGAGATGATCCGTCTGAGAAGCGAGTGCTTCGACAGCTCGATAGCGATCACTTCGCTCTACCTTCGTGCCATACTCATAGGCCGAGAGTTTGTGCGCTTCGTCAACCACAATCATATCCCATGACGTCTCTTTGGCTGCGTTCAGGCAGCCTTCATGCCGAGCGATAAAATCAACCGAAGTAATAAAGAATCCTTCATCGTGGGCGAACTGCCCTGGCTCTGCCTCAAATGAGATGCGGTTGATGAGGCGGAATATCAATCCGAACTTCTCTCGCATCTCATCCTGCCACTGCCGCGTGAGTCCTCCGGGAGTTATGATGAGCACCTTGCTGATGACAGCCCGAAATAGAAGTTCTTTGATGAGCAGGCCGGCCATGATCGTCTTTCCCGCTCCCGTATCATCGGCCAGAAGGAAGCGAATGCGCGGCAAGGGTAACAGATATCGATAGACAGCCTCGACCTGATGGGGCAAAATATCCACGACGCTGGAATTGACGGCAAACAGAGGATCAAATTGGTGAGCGATGCGAATGCGCTCGGCTTCGACGCCCAAGAGGAATGCCCCGGCATCTCCGTCAAAAGTGTAATCGGCGCCTCGCACTTTCCTCAATTGCTGCAGTTGCTCTTGTGTGAGCGGTCGTTGGATTTCGCGCCGCGATGTGACGCCGATCCCCTCCACCAATATTCGTGGGCCGAAGGAAGTGATCTGCCGAATCTCGACATATTCGCTCGGTTCAAGCCCGGCCACGATGTCGCCAACGTCGAACTCTGTGCGAAAAGGCTGGTCACTCATTCTGGAATACCCCCGAAATCACCGTTCAGAATGCCATTCCTGGTCGGCAGCAGTGAACACGTGACGATCGGTTAAAGCCGTAGATACCTCGTCCGCATCATCGTGAACGTTCGGTCACAGGCACATTCAGCTCGCCATTCAGGATTCGGAGCACCGATCATACCACGTAGGTGAATTTTAGGTATGCTCAGGAGAGGAGTCAAGCGAATCAACTCCTGCAGTGGTTGACCATCGCTCGATTTCCGAGCATCACAGACGGGCATTCCCTTCCTAAGGCGGAAATGGGTCGATAGCGTATAGGACATAATGTATCGCACACCTTGATCGGGGTGAACGGACCCGCCTCATTCCTCGTCGCCGTATTGGGCGCGAGCGTATTCTTACGCGAACCAGACATTGTGCGTCGCAGCAGCGATGAATTGCCCGATGGCGCATTGGGAGCGTTTCCGATCGAGACGGCGATGAGTGACCCGAGAGCAACCAGAAGCGATTTCGGGAATCAGATCGCCGTGGGTGCACCCGTGGCCGATGTGGTAACATAAGACCTCAAGCTTCAGCACCACGTGGAGGACCGATGAGCGAAAAGAAGAGCGCTTTCATCTATACCGATGAGTTCGCCCAGTATAGCTATGGCTCGCATCATCCGATGCGCCCCATCCGGCTGAAACTGACCCGTGATCTCCTCGCCGCCTACGGCATCCTCGACCGACCGGACGTTCTCCTCGTCGAGCCCCAACCGGCCAGTCAGGAAGACGTCGCTTCATTCCACCACCCCGATTATATTCAGGCGCTCGGCCGCGCCGAGCGAGGCGATGTTCCTCCCATGGCCTTCATCTATGGACTCGGCCCGGGCGATAACCCCATCTTCCCCGGCGTCTACCGGTACTCGCTGCTCATCACCGGCGCGACGCTGGAGGGGGCTCGATTGGTCAATGAAGGCCAGGTGCCCATCGCGTTCAATATCGCCGGCGGTCTCCACCATGCCATGCCCAATCGGGCGTCGGGATTCTGCTATTTCAACGATCCGGTCATTGCGATCAAAAAATTGATCGGTCAGGGACGGCGCGTCCTCTACCTGGACGTCGATGTCCATCACGGCGATGGCGTCCAGGCCGGTTTTTACGATACCGATCGGGTGATGACCATCTCTCTCCACGAGGATGGGCAATTCCTCTTCCCGGGGACCGGATTCGTCGAGGAAATGGGCGAAGGAGCCGGCCTCGGCTATTCGATCAACGTCCCCTTCTATCCGGGAACCGATGATGAGACCTATCTCTGGGCCTTCGATCAGGTCGTGCCACCATTAGTCCAAGCGTTCCAACCCGATATCCTCGTCACCCAGTTGGGCGTGGATACGTTCGTCGATGATCCGCTGGCCCATCTGAGGATCACCACATACGGCTTCTGTCAGATCCTGGAGCGCATCGCATCGTGGTCCATCCCTTGGCTCGCGCTCGGTGGAGGAGGATACCATCTGGCCAATGTGGCTCGCGCCTGGACGTTAGCCTTCGCCCTCATGAATGATGTCGACCTTCCCGACGAAATCCCTCCGTCCTGCCTCCAGGAGTTGAAACAATATGGATTGCGTGGAAATCGCTTGAGAGACCCCGAACCCACGCAAATCTCCGATCAGCGCGTGCGCCGTCACGCCGAACAGAGCGTCACCGCCATTCAACAGAAAATCTTCCCCCTCCATCAGGTGAGCGTTTGAATCGGTGAAGGCCCTCAAACTGTGAGTTCAGGCGGTCCTTCTTGGAAAATCACCGCCGAGGCGCAGAGAGCGCCAAGATCCTCCAACAAGCTCTTTTCATCCCCTCGGTGTGGCTGGCAAGGCCATGACTGACTCCCTCGAAAATCACCGCCGAGGCGCAGAGAGCGCCAAGATCCTCCAACAAGCTCTTTTCATCCCCCCGATGTGGCTCGGGCGCGCCATGGGAGACTCCCTGGGGACGCGGGGGAGTCCCGGCGAGGTGGCGAGTTCCTCTCCTATCGGTCTCTCGGAGGATTGTCCGGAGAGGAACTCGCCCGTCCCAACCCAGATCAGAAGCAGAAGCTGATGTTCAGAGACCCGAATCCGAACGGAATGGCGAACCCAATGCAAATGCGCATGTTTCGCACGAAGGGCGGGAATCGGCTCAATCCGAAACTGATGTTCACGTTTGGCCCGATGACCTGGAGTCCGGAGAGAGGATTCCGACCGAATCCGAACCCGGTCGCTCCCACCTGACCGGTGGCGAACGGGAAGAAGCCATTCATGTTCAAATCGACATTTACGGGAATGGTCACCACCTGCTGGCCGAACTCATCCCGAAGAGCCACGAACAGTTGGCGCGTCTCCAGATTCCCCCCCAACTCCATGCGATAAAACCCGGCGGGGAGCTGAGTACCCTTCACCTGGAACGGTCCCCCAACCTCCAGGAAAGCCAGTAACCCCAGATTTCTCAAATCGAATTGCGTGATGGGCGCAATCACCGCCGGCGAGTCCCCCAATTGGAAGAGCTTGGCCTGGGACGCGTCCACCTCCACACCATACTGGGCCGCCTGATTGACGATCATCGTGCTGAGCTGGTGGAAAAGAGCCGCGACCTCCGTCGCTTGCGTCTGCGATGTCAAGGGTCGGCTCGATGCGCCCCTGACTGCCAGAGGCGTCGCGAGCATTGGAATCAACATGAAGAAAACAAACAACTTGCGAAACTTCATCAGTTTCACCCTCCTTTGGTTAGATTGTTTGATCATGGCGTAGTATATGATGTTGAACTTTTGATTAAGGTTGCAGGTTAATAATAATGTACAAATGGGAGTGAGGAGTGGACGAGAGTGATGTGTCAATTTGGCATCGGCGATAGACGAAAGGAGGGGGGAGTGGGCGAGCGCGAGGAGGAGGCGTTCGGGCGGCGATCTCTCCGGGGATCGTTCAGGGTTACGCCGCCGGAGATGGTCTTACCGATCGGACCTTCCGTCGTTGACCTCTTAAGTGACGCGTGGGCGTCATCGGGCGTCTCGGTCATCGAGGAGAGCGTGGAGTTTCTCGGTCATGCGCTCGACATGAGAACCGTTCCAGTAGATGCGTCGGCAACTCGGGCAGCGATAGAATTCCTGCTGAACGCGATAGACGTGTTCGGGGACCTGCCCGGCGACGTGTCCTTTGGGCACGTCCTCCAGCAGCTCATTGCATTCGGGACAGCGCGAGAATGGCCGGGTGACGTCGTGGAGGCGAAACTCATCGAGCACCTCTCGAAGTTGATCTTCCCAGGTGCGGCTGCGGACGAGGTAGCCGTTGACGCGCTTTTCCCGGAGAAGGTGCGCATCTTTGGTGAGCAGCGTGCGCTCCTCTCTGTTGGCCAGTTCCACCAACTCGTCATCATCGAGGTCCTTGGGGTAGAGGACATCGAATCCCATGATCCTCAGCCAACGGGCCAACCGGCCGAGCATGGCGTCAACGACGAACCTCATGACAGATTCATTGTAGCAAAATCGGGAGCGAAGAATCCAAGATCACAGGACCTTGGCGATCTCATCCTGTGATGGGTAGTGAAGATCGATCCAACGCCCGTGAGAGCGGAGCTTGATGCCGTCAGATGCCGGTCTGGCCCGGCCGATGATCGTGGCGGCGACGCCGTGCTCATCAAGGGCGGCGAGCACGCGCACGGAGGCCTCAGGCGGTGTAGCGATGAGCAAGGCGCCGGAGGCGATCAACCTCAGCGGATCGATCTGAAAGGCCTCACATATGGCGCGCGTCTCGGGGAGCACGGGAATCCGCTCCCCTTCGATGGCCAGTCCCACGCCGGCCGAGACGGCCAGCTCCCACAATCCGGCGATGAGGCCGCCTTCGGTGGGATCGTGCATGGCGTGGATCTCGGCTACGTCATTGGCCAACAGCGCCTCGCTGACCACGCTAATCCCTGGGTCAGTGAGGTAGGCTTCAGCCCGTTGGATGCATGATTCGTCGAGGCGTTCCTTGAGCGCTTCGCTTTTCTCTCGAGCGATGATGGCCGTGCCTTCGATGGCCACTCCCTTGGTCAGGATGATGTCATCGCCAACGCGAAGTCCGGAGGCCAGGACGAGCTTCTCTTTTTCCACCTCGCCGAGCATGTGCCCGACGACGATCGGTCGGTCCAGCCCATAGGTGATCTCAGTATGTCCGCCACAGAGGGTGACGTTCAGGCGCTCACAGGTGGCGATGATATCGTGGAAGATGGATTCCACCAGTTGAGTGTCGGTGCGCTCCTCGGGCAAGAGCAGCGTGGCCAGAAACCATCGCGGACGCGCGCCCATCGTCGCCACATCGTTGGCATTGATGTGGACGGCATACCACCCGATGCGCTCGGCGGCGAACGTGATGGGATCAGTTTTGGCGATGAGGACGCGATCTCCGAAATCGATGACGGCGGCGTCTTCTCCCAGTTTGGGACCTACCAGCACGCGCTCATCTCGGGTGGGCACGCTGGCCAACAATCGGCTCAATACCTCTGGTGGTACCTTTCCTACCGGAAATCGATCGCCTCGGCTCATAAGTGAGATCATAGCAAGGCTGCGCCCAAAATCCAACTTCATCGCTTGTCCATGGCGAGGTGAACCGGTAAGATAAATCGCGTGAGGGAACCGACGGCAGCTATCATTCTGGTGGGAAACGAGCTGTTATCCGGCCGAGTTGAGGACGTCAATGCCAGGTTCTTATTGCCCGAACTTCACGCCTTGGGCATCGGCGTGAAGCGGGTGGTGATCCTTCCCGACGAGGTGGACGACATCGCCAAGACGGTGCGCGAGTGTGCCGAGCAGTTCGATTACGTGTTCACTGCCGGAGGCATCGGACCGACGCCCGACGATTTGACCATCGCGGGGGTGGCTCGCGCTTTTGACCGGCGCGTCGTCCACCATGAGGAACTCCTGTTGCTGGTGGCGGCCCATTTCGGCGAGCCACTCGCGCCGGAGCATCTCCGGTTCGCCGAAGTGCCGGAAGGGGCGGGGTTGATTCACTCGGAGCACGCTCCCTGGCCGATTCTGCATTATGAGAATGTGTATATCTTTCCTGGCGTCCCTCACATCCTTCGCCGCAAGTTCGAGGCCATCCGGGATCGGTTCCAGGCCAAGCCGTTCATCACCAAGACCATCTACACCCGACAGGATGAGATCGATCTGGCTCCGATGCTCTATCGGGTGATGGCCGATTTCCCGACGGTGACTATTGGATCATATCCGCAGTGGTCGCAAGAGGATTATCGAGTGAAGCTGGTACTGGAATCCAAAGATCGGGAGGCGTTGCATCGCGCCTATGCCGCGCTGAGGAGCGCTCTCGATCCCTCGCTCATTGTGGATCGGGATTGAAGGCATCCGTAGATGATGAAGACGAGGAGGAAAAGCAGTGAACAAACAGACCGGCCTGTCCAGACGTGAGTTCTTGCGATCCTTGTCCGTGGGCGCTCTGGGTGGGGCTGCCGTGAAGCCGGCGGGAGATCGGGCGGTCAATGTCCTCGCCCGTTCCGTCGAAGAACGAGAGGCGCCCCGACCGGCGGATGGGGAGCGCTACTGGCGATTGGTCAAGAAGGCGTTCCTCATCGAAGAGGGACTCCATTACATGAACACGGGGACGTATGGTCCTTCGCTGAGGAGCGTTTGTGATGCCGCTTGTCGTCACCTGCGCGAGTTGGACGAGAACTTCAATCGGTATTTTCGCACCAAGCTGGTGGGACGGGCGCTCTTCGATCTCATCGACAAGGTCGCCGCTTTCGTCGGTGCTGAGCCAGATGAGATTGCCTTCACCAGTGGGACCACCGAAGCGATGAACTACATTGCCAACGGACTCGATCTGCGAGCGGGCGATGAAGTGGTGACGACGATGCACGAGCACGAAGCGGGCATCTATCCTTGGCTCCTCATCGCCAAGCGACGCGGCATTCGCGTGCGGCAGATTCCGCTCCCCAGTCCCCCGCCAAGCAAGGACGAGATTCTCGATCGATTCTCTCGCGCCATCACTCCGCGCACGCGCGTCGTGAGCTTTTGTCACGTTCAGTTCAGCGATGGGACGGTGCTGCCGGTTCGGGAACTCTGTCAACTGGCTCGCCAGCGGGGCATCCTCTCGGTGGTCGATGGAGCCCAGGCCGTGGGCATGCTCAATTTCAGGGTGAGCGATTTGGGGTGCGATTTTTATGCCACCAGCCTTCACAAGTGGCTCACCACACCGTACGGGACTGGTCTCCTCTACGTGCGCCAAGAGGTCCAGGATCAACTCTGGCCGACGGTGGTGTTGGACTATAGCGGTTGGCGCGCCGTCGATCGCTCGGGAGGCACCTCGGAGAAGACGTACAAGGTGCTGTGGCCCAAGGCCATGGGCAAGTACTGCGCCAACTTGCAATATTACGGGCCGCTCTTCGAACCGGTTGGACGAGCGATCGACTTTCAGAACGCTATTGGTCGGGAGCGCATCGAACAGCGCATCCGCGCTCTGGCCGATCGCTTGAAAGCGGGGTTGATGGAGATTCCAGGCGTTACCCTCTACACTTCGCCAGATCCGGCGCTCTCGGCGGGACTCACCTCTTTTCGCCTGTCGGGGATTTCGACCGAAGCGCTGTTCCGACATCTGGCCGATCGCCACCGAATCATCATTCGCTATGTCCGACTCCCGGGCATCGACTTCGATGTAGATCGCGTCTCAACCCATATCTTCAACACCATGGACGAAGTCGACGCCTTGTTGGAGGCGGTTCGAGGCTTGGCCGAGAAACGTTCAGGACGGAGAAGATGAAGAATGAGGCGAAGTTGACGAGCACCCGGGCGGACGTCCCGGATCGAGGATTGGTCTGGCTCAATGGCCAGTTCATGGATTTCGCCGCCGCTCGCGTCTCGGTTGAGGATCGGGGGTTCCAGTTCGGCGACGGCATCTATGAGACCATTCGGGTCTACGACGGCACCCCGTTTGCCATCGAGCAGCATATTGAGCGATTGTCCAGGAGCGCCGCGGCCATCGAATTGGAATTGCCGATGAGCGGGGAGGAGTTCGTCACCATCGCTCAGGAGCTCATCGCGCGCAGTGGTCTTAAGGAAGCCGAAGTGTACATCCAGGTGACGCGGGGGGCGGCCCCCCGACTCCACCCGTTTCCCATCGGCGTTTCGCCCACCGTCGTGATGACGGTGCGGCCCGTTCGTCCCATCCCTCGGCGGTTCAGAGAGCGAGGCATCGTGGTCAAGACGTTCCCGGACGAGCGGTGGGCGCGCTGTGACATCAAGACCATCTGTTTATTGCCCAACGTCCTGGCCGTGGAGCGGGCGCGGCGCGCAGGCGCCGACGAGGCCCTGTTCGTGCGAGATGGACTGGTCACCGAAGGAACGAGCAGCAATGTGTTCATCGTTCATCGTGGCGAGGTCGTGACTCCTCCGGCCGACCATCGTATTCTGGCCGGTGTGACCCGCGGGCTGGTTCTGGAGATCGCCCGCGGCTGTGGATATCAGACCGACGAGCGTGAGATTCCTCTCTCGGATCTCAAAGCGGCATCGGAAGTGTTCATCACCAGCACGGTCAAGGAGGTGCTCGCCGTCGTTCGAGTGGACGATGCGGTGATCGGGAATGGAGAACCGGGAGACGTCTTCCGCCGCCTGTACGACGTCTATCGCTCGCAGTTGCCAGGGCGCCGCCGGGCGCCCGGCAGCGAGTCGGTGGAGGAGTCCCGGTGAGAGGAAGGGCCGCAGAGATCCACAAACAACATTGCACCAGCAATCACGATGAGGTAAAACGAGTGGGGTCCGGGGCGCCCGAGCGGCTCGGGCCCGAATCCATTATGAGGAGGTGACATGCCGGACAAGGAACGCTATCTGGCGGGTCGGGCCATTGACCCCCCGCCCATCACGGGATCCACGACGGTCGTCGAATTGGTCGATAATGCCTTTCTCGCCTACAACGCGGCGCGATTGCGCGAAGCCTGTCATTTATTCGCCGAGAAGATGTTGGAAGACGATGTGACGGTCGGCATGAGCTTGACGGGAGCTCTCACGCCAGCGGGCCTGGGCATGTCGGCCATCATCCCCCTCATCGAACATGGCTTCATCGATTGGATTGTGAGTACGGGAGCGAATCTGTACCACGACACGCACTTCGGGTTGGGCTTGACCATGCACGTGGGCACGCCTGCGGTCAGTGATGTGGATCTTTTCCAGCATGGCGTCGTTCGCATTTATGACATCTTTTTCGATTACGAGGTGCTCATTTCGACGGATAAGTTTTTCCGCCGCGTGATCATGGCCGACGAGTTCCAGCGCGAAATGAGCACGGCGGAATTTCATTATCGCATCGGGCGGTATATTCACGAGCGAGAGAAGGCCCTTGGCTTGGGAACGAAATCGCTCCTCTCGGCGGCATATCAATATGGCGTCCCCGTTTACACCTCGTCGCCGGGGGACAGCTCCATCGGCCTGAACGTCGCCGAGCAAGCGCTGGAGGGGAGTCGGTTGAGATTCGACGTGTCGCGGGATGTCAATGAGACCACGGCCATCGTCTGGCACGCCAAACGGGACGGCGGCAAGAGCGCCGTCTTCATGCTCGGAGGGGGATCGCCGAAGAACTTCGTCCTGCAGACCGAACCGCAGATTCAGGAAGTGCTGGGCATGCCGGAGAAAGGCCACGACTACTATTTACAGATCACCGATGCGCGACCGGACACCGGCGGTCTGTCCGGTGCCAGCCCCTCTGAAGCCATCACCTGGAAGAAGGTGGATCCCGATCGACTTCCCGATGCCGTGACGTGTTATCTGGATTCCACCGTTGGCTTGCCCATCATCACCGCTTACGCGTTGGCCAAGCGTCGCCCGCGCCCCCACAAACGGCTCTACGATCGTCGGGAGGAGATGTACGAGAATTTGAAATCCGAGTACCTGAAATTCCTCAAAATCCGTCAAGCCCAGGGAGAACCATGATCGCGTTCACCGACAAAGTGGCGTTGCTCACCGGGGGAACCGGTGGTTTGGGGAAGGCCGTCACGCGCGCATTCCTGGAGGCTGGCGCCCACGTCGTCGCGGTGTATCGAACCGAAGCCCACCGCGCCGAATTGCTCGAGATGGTCGGCGACGCCGCCGAGCGCCTGGTCACCTTGTCGGCCGATGTGACCCAGGAAGACCAGGTGCTCGCCGTCGTTCAGCAGACGGTCGATCGATTTGGCCGCATCGATGTTCTGGTCACCATGGTGGGGGGGTACATCAGCGACATTCCCATCGCCCAGATGGAGGAAGCGACTTGGGACCATATGATCGCTCTGAATCTCAAGTCCACGTTCCTCTGCTGCAAGGCCGTCCTGGGATATATGCTCGATCAAGGGAGCGGCAAGATCATCACCGTGGGCGCGCGCGGCGCCATCGTCCCTCAACCGGGTAGCGCGGCTTACGCCGTCGCCAAGGCCGGCGTGCACGCTCTCACTCAGGCGATAGCCGCCGAAGTCCGCGGCAAGAACATCAACGTCAATGCCGTGCTTCCCGGGATCATCGACACGCCGATTAATCGGCAGATGATGCCCAAGGCGGATTTCTCCAGATGGGTCGCGCCGGAGGATCTGGCCCGCGTCATTCTGTTTCTGGCTTCCGATGCCGCCAGACAGATTCACGGGGCGCTCATTCCGGTGTATGGGTCAGGGTAGCCGGAAAGGCCTTCCGTTGGGTGAGAGGCGCGCCGCCGAGGCGCTCGTCATCGGAGGTCACGGTTTCTCTCCCAGGTGCAGGGCGGCAATCCCCCCGGTGAGATTGTGATAGGTGACATTGACGAACCCCACGTCCTCCATCTGCCGGGCCAGTTCCTGCTGCTCGGGGAACGATTGGACCGAATCATGAAGATATTGGTACGGCCCATCGACGCCGGAGACGAGTGCGCCCACCCGCGGCAGAATGTGCTTGAAATAGAGACCGAACAGGCGACTGAATACCGGAACGATGGGGCGCGAGAATTCCAGGATGGCCGCTCTTCCACCCGATTTCAAGATGCGATACATCTCTCTCAGGCCGTGTTGGGGTGATTCCAGGTTTCTCAAGCCGAAGGCTATGGTGACGGCGTCGAACCGGTCATCGGGAAAGGGAAGCTGGAGCGCGTCGCCCTCGGCGAGGACAACGGCTGCGCGACGGCGCGCGATCTTCTCCCCTCCGCGGACCAGCATGGGATGACAGAAATCCAGGCCGATCACCGGGGCGTATCGGCTCAGTTCCAGGCTGAGATCCGCCGTTCCACAACAGATGTCCAGCGCGCGAGCCCCCGGTCGGGAGAGGACCGGAGCGAGTCGCCGAGCTGTGCATCGTCGCCAGTGCCGGTCGATGTTGAGCGAGAGGAGATGGTTGAGCAGATCGTAGCGCGGCGCAATGGCGGCGAACATGCGTTGAATCTGTCTGCCCGTGTTGACCGGTCTCCCTGCTTGCATGGCCTTTCCCGAGGAGAGTAAAATAGACCCTTGAGGGCGAAAACGCAACGCGGAATTCATGCGGGTTACGGAAATCTTTTATTCGATTCAAGGGGAATCAACCTATGCCGGGCGGCCGTGTGCGTTCGTGCGCCTCACCGGGTGTCCCCTTCGCTGTATCTGGTGTGATTCGGAGTATACCTTCTCCGGCGGCGAGTCGATGACCGTCGAGGAGATCGTTCGGCGCGTTCAATCCTATGGGACCAGACTGGTGGAGATCACCGGCGGCGAACCGTTGGCGCAAAAAGAGGTCTATCCGCTGACCGAGCGCTTCCTGGATCTGGGATATACGGTTCTCGTGGAAACGAGCGGCAGCCTGGATATCTCTCAACTCGATCCCCGGGTCATTCGCATCATGGATCTGAAGCTGCCGGGAAGCGGACACGAGCACGCCAATCGCTGGGAGAACATCGATCACCTGAAGCCGACCGATGAGGTGAAGTTCGTGATCGTGGATCGACGAGATTTCGATTGGGCCTGCGACGTCATCCGGCGCTACGATTTGACCCGACGAGCGACGGTGCTCTTTTCGCCCGCCTGGGGATTGTGCCATCCCAGGGAGTTGGCCGAGTGGGTGCTTCAAAGCGGCCTCGATGCGCGGATGCAGTTACAGCTGCACAAGTATATCTGGGGCCCGGACGTCCGAGGCGTGTGAGCTGGAATCGCCCGTTCTCGTTCATGAGCGGTGGGATGATTCCTTTTCCGGGGAGAGACGATGAAAGAATTGGCCGTGGTATTGATCAGTGGAGGATTGGATAGCTGTGTGACGACGGCCATCGCCGCCGAGCGCTATGAGGTGGCCGGGCTGCATGTCACCTATGGGCAACGGACGGCGGCGCGCGAACGGCGGGCTTTTGACGAGATTGCCGATTTTTACGGGGTGAACGAGCGGCTGGTCGCCGATCTCCGATACCTGCGCGACATTGGAGGCTCGGCTCTCACCGACGAGCGGATTCCGGTGCCCAGAGCTCCCGACTCCTTGTGGAGGGCTTCCCCGGAGTCGAGGGTGGTGTCCTCGAGCATTCCGGTGACTTACGTGCCGTTTCGGAACACGCACCTGCTGGCCATCGCCGTCTCCTGGAGCGAAGTCCTGGGAGCACGACGAATCTTCATCGGAGCCGTGGCCGAAGATAGTTCCGGTTATCCCGATTGTCGCCCCGAGTATTATCGCGTATTCAATCAACTGATCGAGGTCGGCACCAGACCGGAAACCCGGATCGACGTGGTGACCCCGATCATCCACATGCGCAAGAGCGAGATCGTACAAAAAGGCGTAGCCCTGGGCGCGCCGTTGCAATTGAGCTGGTCGTGCTATCAGGCGGAAGATCGCGCTTGCGGTCAGTGCGAGAGTTGCGTCCTGCGCATTCGCGCTTTCCGGCAGGCGGGCTTCATCGACCCCATTCCTTACGCCCAGCCCGTCGACTGGGGAGCGGAAGCGATCCCGCTGGGTTGAATGAGGCGAGAATCGGATCGTGTTGAGGTATAATAGACAAGTCACCGGCTGAGATGTAAAAATGACTCCTATGGACGGTTGAATTGAAGACATAATGACCAAATTTCACCCCCGGTGGCACCCGGCGTGTTACTGGGGAAGAGGGGTGCGATATGAAAAAACGACCATACATCGTTCACATACTCCTCGGATTGGCCTGCGCCCTGAGTCTCGCGCTCCCGGCGTGGGCCCAAACGGGTGGCGTTCAAGGACAAGTCTTCGTTCGCCTCCCCGATGGATCGAAGAAACCGGCGGCCAACGTTCTCGTCGAATTCTACCGACTGGATGTCAAGGGGTATTATAAAGTCAAGACCAATAAGAGCGGTCGATTCGCCCATATCGGCCTCCCCTATGGGCGATATGCTATCGTTCTCTCCGGTGAAGGCCTCAATCCCTATTATGAGTATAACGTCCGCATTCCACCGGGACCGCCAATTGAGAAGACCTTCGAGTTGATTCCCGGATCGGGCCAGCGGTTGACCCTGGAGCAGATCAAGCAGTATCAGGCTCAAGGAGCACAGGCGCAAACGCTTTCGCCCGAAGAGCGACAGAAGCAATTGGAAGAGGCCCTGAAGAAACAGGAAGAGCAGCGGAAAAAGGCCGAGCGCGACAAAGAAATGATCAAGCATTTCGAGGCCGGGAAGCAGTTGGCCAGCGCCGAACAGTATGATGAAGCGATCAACGAATACAAGCTGGCGCTGGAAGCGAGTCCCGATCACCCGCAGCTCTATGTGATCATGGGAAAGATGGCCGAGGCCTATTTCAATCAGGGCGTCAAGCGCAACAATAGCGGTCAACGGCAATTGGCCACGCAATCCTTCGCCCTGGCGGCAGAGACGGCCAAGAAAGCCATCGACATGATCCCCGCGGAGAAGGCCAACGAAAAACCGCCATATATCAAGCTGTACGCTCAAGCCATGGCCGTTTCTGCCCGTTTCGATAACAGCAAGCTCGATCAGGCTATTGCGGCCTATCGACAGTTGATGGAGGCCCAGACGTCGCCGGAGGAGAAGCGACAGACCAAGCTCGAGATCGCTAAGCTCTACAATGATACCGGACGGAGCGAGGAGGCCATCGCCACGTATAAAGAGATCCTGCAGGAAGATCCCAAAAATGCCGATGCTCTGTTCGGGTTGGGATTGGCGCTGGCCGCCTCGCCGGATCCCAATAGTTACCCCGAGGCCATCAAGACCTTGGAGCGATTCGTCAAGCAGGTGTCCAAGGATCAGAGCAAAGCCGATAAGGTCGCCGAGGCCAAAAGCGTGATCGCGGCGTTGAAAGAGTACATCAAGCAGCAGAAGTGAGCGCCGGGGGGATGAGAGCGCTCGGCGAGGCCTCAACCCGAACGGCGAGCGTGTGGCACAGACTATCGGGAACTTTTGAACGATCGAGACGTCGGTTAAATGGGGGCGGCTGGCTCGTGGGGAGGAATGATCCAGTCGCCTCAACGTGGGGAGTGAAGGTATGAAAAACGAAGCCGGATTTTCATTGATCGAGTTATTGATCGTCATTCTCATCATCGGCATCATCGCGGCCATTGCGCTGCCCCAGTTGACCAAGAGTCGAAAGACGGCCAATGAAGCGGCGGCCATCCAGCAACTCATTCGATACACTCAAGGCGAGTTGATGTTCTCGACATCCAATAATGGATACTACGGCGATCCCGCCGAGTTGTTGGAGGCGGGCGCGATCTCCGATGGATTGGCGGCGCAGTTGGGCGCCAATGGCACGCCGGTCTCCAAGAACGGCTATGAGGGCAGCGCCTCAGATAGCGGCGATGCGCCGGGCGGCTTGGGGACGCGATATGCGGCCGAACTCCATCCCACGTCCCCGGGGACATCCGGAGATCGCTATTTTGCCACCGATACCTCGGGAACCGTCTACGAAGCGAAGGCGGCATTCAATCAGTCTAATGGCGAGTTATCCATGCCCAGCGATGCCCGATCTATTCAGTAGCCGGTCGGATGGATGACCCTCAGAGAAGACAAGGAAACGGGAGCCGTCCCCGATCCGGACGCCGCGCGCTCGCCTTCTTCTCCTCGTGATGAGGGGCAAGACGCCGTCCCGTTTCGCGCGTCGAAGGTCGATACTCTCACCTCCTCGCTGGGCTCTTCGGTCACCACGACCCCTGTCAGGAGAATCGGAGCCGTTGCCCTTTATGCCTTCAAGGAGGCCATACGTCAAAAGATCCTCTATGCGCTCGCGCTGTTCGCCGTTGCGACGATGGCCTTTGCTCTCGTCCTCGGTCAACTCTCGGCGGGTCAGGAAGAGAAGGTGCTCATCGATGTCGGCTTGAGCGCGATGCGTTTGTTTGGATTCCTCATCGCCGCTTTCCTCGGCGTCGATATGGCCGCGCGAGACAGAGGGCGACACATACTCCTCGCTCTGATGGCCAAACCGGTTCGTCGTTCCGAATATATCCTGGGGAAGTTCCTTGGCGGGGGGCTCACCCTGTTGGTGGGCCTGGCGTTCATGGGAGTGGGTGTGGAAGTCGCCTTGGCTTATGCGACGGGCGGGATGAGGCTGCATCATGCGCGCTTGCTTCCGGCCGTGTATTTGATCTATCTGGAACTGCTCCTCATGGGGTCGCTGGCCCTCATATGTGCCACGTTCGCGAGCGCCACCATGACGGCGGTGATCACCGTGCTCCTCTTCATCGCCGGGCATCTCTCGGCCGATCTCCTCAACCTGGCGAGGACGGCGTCATCGCCGGCGATGGCCGCCATCTATCGGTGCCTGTATTACGGATTGCCCAATCTGGAAAATTTCAACGTCATCTTACCGGTCGCACATGGGCGAGTCGTTCCTCTCTCGTTAGTGGGGAAGGTCAGCGCTTATGCGGCGCTCTATATGGCCATCGTGCTCATTGCGGCCATGAACATCTTTGAACGACGAGATTTGAGATGAGAACGCTCACCATCGCTTTGCTCCTCGTCGTGGGGTTGGGAGGGAGCGCCATTTATCTGATCCAGCGCGACCTTCAGGCGGAAAGGGGCGCATTCGAATCGGTCGGTGCCATCATGTATCTGCCATCGCCGGCGAGAGTGAAACGATTCAGTCTGGGCTTCGAGGGAGCGCTGGCCGACCTCTATTGGATTCGAACCTTGCAGTATTATGGTCGACGAGCTCTCCGTCCCGGTCACCGGTTCGACTTGTTGAAACCCCTGCTCGACCTGGTGACCGAACTCGATCCCCAGTTCGTCACCGCCTATCGCTTCGGGGCCGTGTTCCTGGCCTTAGCGCCGCCCGCCGGGCCCGGTCAACCGGAGGCCGCGCTGTCGCTGCTCGATCGTGGCATCGAACGTAATCCCGATGAATGGCGACTGATCCTGGACAAGGGGGCCCTCTACGCCTGGAATATGCACGATTATGAAGCCGCCGCCCGCCTGTTCGAGCAGGCCAGTCATCATCGTCGTGCACCGGCTTGGGTGGCCGACCTCGCCGCCGGGATGTATACCAAGGCCGGTCGGCGCGACGTCGCCCGTCGCATCTGGCAGGATCGTTACGAGCATGGCGAGAACGAGTACATTCGACGACGGGCCGCCTGGCATCTGGACTGCCTGCGCGCGCTGGAGGAGGTGGAGCACCTGCAACGCCTCCTCTCTCAATATCGCCGGCAAAGCGGGCGTTGGCCGAGATCCTGGAGCGAATTGATCGCCGTCGGTCTGCTCGCGCGACCGCCAGTCGATCCACGAGGATATCCATATCGGCTCGAGCCGCATACGGGTCGGATTTCTCTTTCGAAAGAGAGTCCTTTGGTTCTTCCCAAACTGTGATCATGTCGGCGATCATCATCGACAACCTCACCAAGGAATATCTCGTCGGATTCTGGCCGAAGCGCCGGGTGCGCGCCCTGGATGGACTCTCATTGGACGTGCGGCCGGGAGAGATCTTCGGATTTCTGGGGCCCAACGGGGCGGGCAAGACGACGACGTTGAAACTGCTGGTGCGGGCGTTGCTTCCCACTTCGGGGACGGCCTACATTCTGGGTCGATCGATCGATGATTTCTCAGTGCGCCAGTGGATCGGGTTCGTTCCCGAACACCCGTCTTTCTCCGATCTCCTCACGCCGCGCGAAGTGCTCGATTACTTCGGGCGCTTGTTCGGCCTCGCCCAGTACGAGCGACGACGGCGCGCGGATGCGTTGCTGAATCTGGTCGGTCTGGAACCGGGAGTGGCCGATCGACCGGTGGGCAAGCTCTCTCGTGGCATGCTGCAGCGCCTCAACCTCGCCCAGGCTCTCATCAACGATCCGCGCGTGCTCCTCCTGGATGAGCCCATGACCGGTCTCGATCCGCCGGGACGGCGTCACGTTCGCGATCTGTTGAGCCAACTGCGCGAGCAGGGCAAGACCGTCTTCTTCAGTACCCATATCCTCTCCGACGTGGAAGCCTTGTGCGACCGCATCGCCATCCTCAAACGAGGTCGACTGGTAGAATGTGGAACGGTGGCCGAGTTGACCGGGTCCCAGAGGGGTCAGATGATGGAGATGGTCATCCAAGGGACGTTGTCGGACGTCGCTCGGCAGAAGATCGAGCAATGGGGCGGCGCATTCTTCCAGACCCCGGTGGGCGTGCGACTGCACATTCCCGCCGAACGGCTTTTCGATGCTGTGGACGTGGTTCGTCAATGTGGCGGCCGGTTGGTTTCCGTCGTTCCGGTGAGATCGACGCTAGAGGATCTCTTCATCGATGAAGAAGAGTCCTCCAGCGTGGACCGGCGAGAAAGAGGCACGAGTGGGAAGGCTGTGCGCGGCGAAGACCGACCTCACTGACCGAACAACGCGCT